>CALBTX010000173.1 GCA_937967685.1 uncultured Bacillaceae bacterium
ACATGTTAATCGAAATGGACAATTTCATGGCGTTTCCGAAGGAAACTCAACCGGAAATTGTGAAGCAACAAAAATGGGTGATTAAACAGGGAATGAAAAGAGCGGCAGTGGTCGTGAATAAAGTGACGACTAAAATGCAATTAAAACGTACTTCCGAATCCTCCCAAAACACCAATGAGCACTTTTTCACAAGTTATGAAGAAGCTCTGTCCTTTTTAAAAAACAATTGATTCTATCAGCGGTTTGTGATTGTGTAAACAAAGGCAAACATACTTGAAAGAGCTATTCGCTTTTCAGACAACGGATAGCTCTTTCGGGTTGTGTTGACAAAAATGATTTGATCACTTTACGTCTAAATTAACAGCTGGATTGATGGGCGCCCTTTAAGATCAGCCCTTGACCAAACATCGTTGATTGAAAATCCAAGACGGCATGCTCCACATAGTCCTTGATCGGCCGGTCTATGGCCACCTGAAGCCCGTTAATTTCTTGGACGATATCCTTTTGAGAAGGCTCTGCCAGAGCCATTTCGATCCTCGGGCCCCCTCAGCCCATCCCCGCAAAATAGATGCGAATCGCTTTGACTGCCGATGTTTCAAACATTTGTTCAATATGCTCTTTCGCCGCATCGGTAATGATCATCTCTCTTCCCCCTTCCTGTGAATAAGCAAGAAATACACAATATAAATACCCCTATATGTATTATACTAAAACAACCACCTTCATTCAACACGCTTTCAACAATTTCTATTCGCTTTCGTTCGCCCATAATCACCATGGAACTTCCGTGACATGGACAGACAAGGACAACGCCCGCCTTTCATAGACTGATTAGTAAACCGTTTATGGAGGTGGGCTTTTTGTCGGGGATTATATCAACCATCGCTTTAATGATTAAAGAATTGATGGTCTTTGTTTCTTATGTTAAGAACAATGCGTTCCCTCAACCCCTCAGTGAAGAGGAGGAAGAAAAATATTTAACCCGACTGCAGGAAGGAAATCAACACGCACGAAACGTCCTCATTGAACACAATCTGCGCCTGGTCGCTCACATTGTCAAAAAGTTTGAAAACACCGGAGAAGATACGGAAGATCTCATTTCCATCGGCACCATCGGTTTGATCAAAGGGGTTGAGAGCTATTCCCCGGGGAAAGGAACCAAATTGGCCACCTATGCAGCCAGATGCATCGAAAAGGAGATTTTGATGCAATTAAGATCGCTTAAAAAATCAAAGAAAGACGTATCATTACAGGACCCTATCGGCACAGATAAAGAAGGAAACGAGATCACGCTCATCGATGTTCTCAAAGCAGATATGGATGATGTCATAGATATGGTGCAACTCAAAATGGAAAAAAACAAAATTTACGAATATATTCACGTCCTTGATGAACGGGAAAAAGAAGTGATTATCGGACGTTTCGGGCTGGACATGGAAAAAGAACGCACCCAACGGGAAATAGCCAAGGAGTTAGGCATCTCCAGATCGTATGTCTCCCGCATCGAAAAAAGGGCGTTAATGAAATTATTCCATGCGTTTTATAAAGTACGCAAATAGAAGCGCCTTCTCGCCCATGCCGTTTCGTCCCTCGAACTGAAAATGAATGGATATCCACCGGTCAACGAATGAATATTTTGTGAATAATAGGACGATCATCTGGTTTTTTTAGTCTTTTTGTCCTATATTTGAAGTAACAGGAGGTAAAAACTTCCTGTACTGGAAACAAACCACTATGTTCATTCCTTG
>CALBTX010000174.1 GCA_937967685.1 uncultured Bacillaceae bacterium
TCCATCACTCCCGCCACGGATCCAATTCATCCATTTTGCGTTCAACCGTCGATTCAACATCACACCAGCGGACTAATTCGCCCAAATGAAACCGTCCATCATGATGCCAGCCAGGTTCGGGTTGGGACATTTCCCCGAGATAACTGATGCGGTTCACCCCCGCACGCCCCAAAATATCAATGAGGGCATGGAATTTTTGAGGCGAGCAGGCCACCCCGGCCGTCTGCAGCAAATGCTGCACGTCCTTCAACCGATCGGTGAGCTCCTCCATACATTTGATCGGCACGACTGTAACCATCCTGTTTAAAACGGAAAAAGGGAAAGCAGAAGGATTTGCTTGATAGATGACTGTCCATGCAGTCCCTTGTTCACTATGGTGCAGCTCTGTTTCCGCATCGTTCGGATGATGATCCTCCGCACCGGCATCCAGCTCATCTCCGCCGGATATCTGTGTGTCGCCCCAGTGCAAAGACTGAAATTCCGCTTCTGAGCGTTTAGTGATAATCGCCTGATTTTCTGCCGTGCTCAACACCGCCCGGGGCATTTTGCGTTCAAAGCGGTCCATTTCCTGCGCCAGGATGCGGGCAAAATCCTTAACGGATATTTGGCCGCCTTCTTCCACGAAAAAAACGTGTGGAGACAAACAACCTTGCTGATCGAACCAGGAAACGTCTTCAGCCGCCCGACGGGCGATATCCCAAACTTTTGTTTGCTGCAAAGCTTCGTTCGTAACCACCCCGAAACTCACTTTGTGCCCATGTTCGACAAAGCGGACCCCTGAAGGCACTTTGCGGGCAATCGCTTGCGTCGTTTTTTGACCGCCATAGGCAATGACGGCTTCGGATTGTCGAAAAGCAGCCCTTTCGAGTTCATCATCCCCGCCCTTCCACCAAAGCATGGCCATCGTCTCGGCCACACGGGGTTCAATCTCGGCGATGGTGCGGGCGAACAAAACCGGAAATAATGGCTCAGATGAGGAAACCTTTCCAATCGTGGCCGACTTAAGCAACAATCCGGCAACGATGCTCCAGACAGGGAGGACCGGTACATTGCCCGAAAAAATATGGGTGATCAACTGCGGACCGTAAGCCCGGTACATCCCTCCGGCTCTGCGAGGACGAAATTCATCGAGAACATACGGATTGGGAAAGTCTTCATCAATGATGCGCAATAACGATTCGCGGCGAAATCGGCGCAAATACCGGCCTAAAAATAAACGGATCATTTCCCGATCATAACCGGTCACGACGGGCAGGAACTCCTCAGCCACCTGACGCCATTCATAGCGGGAATCAAGCCATTTCCAAACGGCCTCATCAATGAGTTCGACCAGTTCTCCCGTCGACAAACGGGCCAAATAGCTGCTCCGGGCTTGCTTTATCCTTTGGACAACTTTCTCCAATTCGGCGGTCGTCAAAACAGGTACTTGCAGCTGAACTTTTGACGGCGTTTTTTGATCTGCGGCCCGCTCTTTAGGCAGGGAAAACGTCAATGTTTGCAATGAATGATGTGCATCAAGCGCTTCCTGCGGCAAATGATAACAAGCAAAGATATCGTTCATGACCATCGCTCATCCTTTGCAGCCGCCATCAATTGCTCAACCGCCAAGGAGCATCCTTTCGCTTCCGCTCCTGTCGCCCTGCCCAGCAAATAAAACCCTTGCTTTTCTGCCAAACCGATGTCCTCGGTCATCATCGCCAGCACAGAATTGACATTGGCTAAATCATAATGGACAAGAATGCCTTTATCACCCATTTTTCGTTCAGCCATCGTTTCCGGATTAACCACCCGTGTCCTCACCCAATGCGGGCCCACTTTATGATCATCGATCGGGTTCCCTTTATGTTTATCGCTGAAATGGCGGTCATAAAACTGGGAGCTCAACTCCGTCATGCCGTACATGTTCACACAAGCATATTCGGGTATTGACAACAAACGGCTCATTTGGCGCTTGAACTCGGCGGGGGCCATTTCTCTGGAGCGTCCTTTGGAACCTCCGGTATCCATTACCCGGCTGCCTGCGGGCAAATTGAATTGAAGCTCATGTTCAACACAGTGGTCTAGAAAATGGATAAAGGAAAAGGTGGCACCGATCAGCAAAATCGGCTCTCCAGATTGTTCCGCTTCCTGAATAAAAGAAATTAAAACCGGCAGATCGAAACCTTTTTGCCCGACAACGTATATACTTCCTTCCGCCCCGAACGTTTGCCTGGCTGTATGCAGGTAATGAGCCAGAGAAGAGTGAGGCATTTCCTTCTCTGTCGGAAACAGAACAGCCATTTTGATTTGCTCCACATCAGGCAAAACACAGGCTTTAAAATGCGTTTTCATCGACAGATCGTAAATGTCCAAATCGAGGTGATAGTTTTTTCCGCGTTTGTGGGGATTCGTTGTTCCACTGGTCATAAAGACTGCTCCTGCTTCTTCCGGCGGACAACACGAAAATGTCGCCTCTTTAAACGCGGCGATCGGCACCGGAGGAATCTCGGAATAATGGGCTATGCGCGCGGGAGAAACTCTTCTTTTCCGGCAATAGCGCCGCAAAGGACGGTTATGCTCATATTGATAGGCGAACAGTTGTAAGGCGATGTCGTTAAATGCTTCCTCAGAATCATCCCCGGAGAGAATAAACTCCTGCACTCGATTTTTCATTTTTTGGGCATCCATCTCCTGCACCAACTTTCTTAAGTGATGAAGTTCGAACGATACGCCAAGCCAAAAACAAGAAAACCACTTTCCACAAAAAGCTTGTAGAAAGTGGTCGGTAGCGACTAACAAATCCCCGTCCTGCCAATCATCCACTTCCCTACGCTGCTTTTACACAGATCAGGTTCAAAGGGTCTTAAAGTCATACTTTAATCTCAGCCTTTCTAAAAGGCCCCCCTAGCGGTCGTCCATCAGTGGGTTGCACATATGAAGTTTTAATC
>CALBTX010000175.1 GCA_937967685.1 uncultured Bacillaceae bacterium
TGTTTGTCAGCGTTGAATTCAATTCCGGTCATCATCAAAAAACTTCGCTAAATCGGCCAGACGGGGATCCACTTCCTTGCGCTGTTCACCTTCGGTGATCACACGCCAGTTTTCACCTGACTGAGGAATGTTTTGAACACAAGATTCAACAGATGAGCATACCGGCCGATAAGGAATGGACAGTAAAACCGCCTGTTCAATAAACGGGGTTAAATCAAGCACATTCCCTTCCACTTGATGAATCTCTTCGAGGTCATCATCTTCTGCCGATGCCAAGCGGTTTTCAAGATGAAACCTCTCTTCAAAAGGGATGGAGAAGTCCACTTGATTCGCAGTCAAACATCGCGCACAGGACAAAACATATTGGCCTGTCAATTCACCTGTGACTGTAAAAATACCAGACTCTAGCCGTCCTTCTCCACGAAATTGCACCTCATCGACATGAAGCAAATGTTCATTGCGCTTTTCCAAACCCGACAAGTGATACGTTTTTTGTAAAGGCAATGCTTCCCCATTTAAAGCCAAACATGTCCTGACCGGTATTTTCATCGTATCACCCCTTTGGAGCAACGAGATTTATTATAGCTTGAAAGTTGATCAATTGTCAAATAAGATAAAGGTTGATGAGGTGAGAGACATGAACGTCGTCGGTTTGATTGTGGAATACAATCCATTACATAACGGCCACATGTATCATTTTCGCCAGGCCAAAAAAATGACCGGAGCCGAAGCCGCCGTGGTCGTCATGAGCGGCAATTTTTTACAGCGCGGAGAACCTGCTTTAGTGTCCAAATGGGCCAGGGCAAAAATGGCCTTGCACATGGGTGCGGACATCGTCATTGAATTGCCTTACGTTTACGCGACACAGCATGCCCAAGCCTTTGCTTACGGGGCCGTCTCCCTCTTGAACCAACTTCCCTTTGTCACCCATCTATGTTTCGGCTCGGAAAGCGGCCATATTGAATCCTTTCGACGCCTGGCCCGAGAATTTCGCGACGAGCCTGAAGATTTCAGACTGAATTTGAAGCAAAAGTTAAAACAGGGTCAATCCTATCCGAAAGCTTACGGAGACACTTTACAACAATGGTTAGTCAGCCGAAATTTGGATCCCTCCCTGGCCGAAAAACCGAACAACATCTTGGGCATGTATTATATGGCCGCTCTTTCCAAACTAAAAAGTACGATCGAACCGGTGACGATAAAAAGAAAAAAAGCCGGTTACCATGATGTTCACTTTGCTGATCAACAACTGGCCAGCGCGACAAGCATCCGCCAAGCTTTATTCTCGACAGGCGAACCCGATTGGTCCTCTGTCGCTCCCTACGTCCCCCCCTTCACTTTGGACATCTTGAAGGAAGAACATGAAGCAGGAAGAGGGCTCATGCGCTGGGAAAATTATTATGCGTATATTATTTATGCCCTGTTCACCCTATCGGCATCCGACATTCAAAGCATGTATGAGGTGGATGAAGGGATTGAACATCGCTTAAAGCAAAAGGCCCGGGAAGCTCAATCGGTTGAACATCTTTGCCGGTTGGTTAAAAGCAAACGCTATGCATGGAATCGCATTCAAAGAATGCTTGTCCATACGTTAACCCAGTTTAAAAAAACTGATGCCCAACGTTTACATCTGGAGCAGGGAGCACAATATATTCGTCTGTTGGGCTTTTCCGCGCTCGGAAGACAGCTTTTGAACGAGCATAAAAAACAGTTGTCCATACCGCTCGTCTCAGCCATCACGAAAAATCAACATCCAATGATCGAATGGGACATTAAAGCCTCCCTCATTCACACATTAGGTTACAAACCGGACGTTCAGCCGACCGAAAGAAAGCGGGAATTCACTCAGGACCCGCTTTTTTCCGGCAATCGTTCCAAATAATCCAGGGCGTCATGGATCGTTTCCACCGGAACGATTTCCATGTCTGATCCGATGTCTAAAGCGGTTTCTTTTGCCCTGTCGTAGTTGGAATGTTCTTTGCCCTGTTCATAGGGAGCAAAGAAAATGTCTGTCTCGGCTCGTTCCGCCGCAATGACTTTTTGATGAATCCCTCCGATCCGGCCGACATTTCCTTCGGCATCAATCGTTCCTGTTCCAGCGATGCGATACCCTTTGGTCAGATCGCCTTCCGTCAGCTGATTATAAATTTCCAAAGCAAACATTAATCCTGCCGAGGGCCCCCCGATGCGTTCGGTATTGATGTTCACCGGCGGATCGACTTTGATGTCCCGTTGGGTTAGCGTGGCGATGCCCAAACCGGCTCTAGGGGGAATATTGTTCTCTTCCTCAGCCAGCGATTGAGGAAAATGGGCCAAGCGAAGCGTCGTTTCGTATTCTTCGTCATTGCGGATATATTTTAACGTCACGGTATCTCCGGCCTGTTTGGCATGTATGTAATCGATCAATGCTTCCGATGTGGACAGTGGTTTTCCATCAACATGTGTAATCAGATCGCCTATCTCCAACTGCTCTCGGGCGGGCATACCAGGGACGGTTTGGCTGACAAGCACACCTTGGTCATGGACCTCAACCTTTTTTCCGGCCAGTTCGTAAGCGACGAGAATGGCCGATTCTTGTGACGATTCCATCGCCTGCAGCTGGTAGCGGCTGTAATCATCCTCATCTTCAAATTGTGACAAAATGGAATCTTTATCAATGAGTTCCATATATTCATTCATTCTGGCAAAAGCGTAGCCGATCGCATTCGCCTCCCCCATTCTAACCGTCGTCAACATAAATGTCCCCTGTTCCTCCTGTCCGTTTTCCACATCGATGATCGGCTCAAGCTCCACCGCCTCTCCCGGTTGAGAAATGTAATAAGGAAGAGGAATATAATAAAGACCGAGCAAGATGATCAAGGCGATGAGCGCAGCTTGCCAAACTTTATTTTTCAAGATCTTGTCAAACACGTTCATTCGTCTCCTTCCCTTGTGCAAGCAACGTCTTCAGCCTGGGAATGATTGCTAAAGCCGCTTTCTCTCCTTCCTCGATGATTTCATCCACCTTAGTGAACATCGTTGTGCTGTAATGGCCTACTTTGGGACGCAAAATCAAGTCCGCTTCAATCATGCGCTGCTCCAATATTTCCCTTTCCATAATATCAATCGTCTGGGCAATGACGTCAAAGATGGAACGGATAGGAGATGTCGATTCAAAATAAGAAACATCCACGGCAATGACGATATCCGCCCCCATGTCTTTAACGACGGAAACAGGCACACGATCAATCACACCCCCGTCGACGAACAGCTCGCCGTCTATGTTCGCCGGAACAAAAATTCCGGGGATGGAAACACTCGCCCTGATCGCCTCGGCCATGGGTCCCTTTCGAAAAACTTTTCGCTTCCCCTTCTCTAAATGTGTAGCGACGATCGCCAAGGGAATGCCCGCCTCTTCAATTTTTTTATTTTTCGTGAGCAGCCGAATGATTTCCTTTAATTTCTCCCCGGCGACTAAGCCCATTTTAGGGACGGTATAATCCACCCACAATTTTTGAGGAAAATAGGCCGTCAATTTTTTCATCTGAACGGGAGAATGGCCGAGCGCATACAATCCGCCTACGAGGGAACCCATGCTGCTACCGGCAATGATATGTACAGGAATGTCATGCTCCTCGAACACCTTCAATATGCCGATATGCGCCAACCCCCTCGCACCTCCCGAACCTAAAGCCAGGCCCACTTTAGGCCCTTTTGTCGATGGCAGTTGTTGATCAAGCATCAGGAATGATCACCTCTCTAAACTTTATTCCATATGTGGACAAAACATGCGTATTTATGTGGACAAAAGATGCGCCAACCGAAAAAAAAAAGCAAACGATGAACAAGGGGTTCTTCCTCAGGTCTAAATACACGTTTTTGGACGTACACATATACAAGCACTCATATTCCACTGAATCCATTTACTACAATCACGGAGGTTGACCATGCAGCGAATTAGCTACTTCAAAACGATTGGTTTGGCTCTTGTGTCCCTTTTCCTAGTGGTATCCATCATCATGTTTCCGAAACAAGCTTTCGATGCTTCAGTCAAAGGTTTAAGCATCTGGTGGGAAGTTGTTTTCCCCGCACAGCTTCCTTTCTTCATTACCGCTGAACTGCTCATGGGATTCGGTGTTGTACATTTTGTAGGCATCTTGCTCGAACCACTGATGCGGCCGCTTTTTCGAGTGCCCGGTGTCGGGGGATTTGTCATGTCCATGGGCCTGGCCTCAGGCTATCCGATGGGAGCAAAAATAACGGTCCGCTTAAGAGAACAGGAATTGATTTCCCGCACCGAGGGAGAACGTCTCGTCTGTATTACGAGTACTTCAGGCCCTTTGTTTATGATCGGTGCCGTTGCCGTCGGTTTTTTTCATGACGCATCACTGGGCATTATTATCGCCGCCGCCCATTACATTTCAGCCATATGTGTCGGCTTAATCATGCGCTTTCATGGGAATAAAAATATGGATCGGAGCATCAATCTGCATGATCTCATGGCTTCGAACAATGGGTCAGTATCGAAGAGCATCCTTTTGCGGGCTTTACAAGGGATGCATCGGGCCCGGATTCAAGATGGGCGGCCAATGGGAACATTGATGGGAGATGCCGTGAAATCTTCCTTGCAAACTTTATTCATGATCGGCGGTTTCATCATCATGTTTTCGGTGCTGATCAATATCCTGTCCATCGTTGGTATCCGTCAACTTCTGACTGCTCTTTTGTCTGTCTTCTTGTTCCCCTTGGGCATGAACACGGAGTTGATCGCTGCCATCAGTGCCGGTTTGTTTGAAATCACGCTCGGCGCCCAACTAGCCAGCGAGGCCGCTGGCAATCCGCTCGTCTATCAAGTGGCGGTCGCCGGTGCGATCATTGCCTGGAGCGGATTGTCCGTGCATGCACAAGTGGCCAGCATGCTGGCAGATACAGACATACGCTATTATCCTTATATCGTGGCCAGAATGCTTCACTCCTTCCTCGTGTTTCTGTGGACATTCATTCTGTGGAATCCCATACAGCGATTCATCGGAACAGTCATTCCCACATTTCGTCCCGCGTTCGCGGCTGATGCCGTTCAACGCTGGGATGGATATGCTTATTTTAGTTATTCCCTTCTGTTCCTTTTTATCCTTTTAAGCGTACTCTGTCTGTTCGTTTTTCTCGCTCAATACATGGCCAAACGGAAAAAAGCAGCTCTTGACCGCTAATCAGAGCTGCTGGGTTGTCCACCTATACATCTTCTCAAGCTTGTGTGCTTGCACCCTTTGTGTTGACTGCTGAAGGTGTTAACTGTTGAGGGTGTTGAGTGCTATTGTGTTAGGCTGCTGACTTTAGTTTGCTACTGTTGACCGAATTTGTTCATCAAAGCCTCTTCAACCACCGTGGGCACCAAATCGGCCACAGATGCATGATATTTGGCAATTTCCTTGACAATGCTCGAACTTAAATAAGAGTATTTGTTATTGGTCATCATAAAAAAAGTTTCAATGGAATCATCAAGCTTACGGTTGATCGAGGCCATCTGCAATTCATACTCAAAATCGGAAACCGCTCTCAATCCTTTCACGATCGAGTGCGCGTTTTTCCGTTTCATGTAATCGATTAGCAAGCCGTTAAAGGCATCGACTTCCACATTCGGTATGTCCGCCGTCACTTGCTCCAACAGGTGCAGGCGTTCTTCGACGGAAAAGAGCGGTTCCTTACTCCTGTTATTCAAGACGGCGACTATCACTTTATCAAAAATATTGGCCGCTCTTTTAATAATATCCAGATGACCATAAGTCACCGGATCGAAACTTCCTGGACAAACAGCCGTTTTCATCATCTGTCTTCCCCCTTTTGCTGATACAGCCAAATTTTCGTCTGCCCATACGTCTGTTCCTTAAGCAACTCTATCCGTCCTGCATGCCCTGGGAGGGATGTTTCTTTTTCTGTCTCTACCACCACATAACCGTAAGGATCCATTAACTTGGCTTCAGCAAGCATGGACAATTGTTCGGCAATTTTTTGATGAGCATAAGGAGGATCCATAAAAACGAGATTCAATTTTATCTCTCTTTTGACCAGAACCTTCAATGCCCGCATGGCGTCGTTGCGGTACACTTCACTTTGGGCAAGCAAATCCAACGTCTTTAAGTTTTGTTTAATGACGTGAACAGCCCGGGGATGGTGATCAACAAAAATCATCCGCTCCAATCCGCGGCTTAATGCTTCGATGCCCAAGCTCCCTGTGCCCGCATAGAGATCAAGGCCCATTCCCCCGGCAAAAAAAGGTTGAGGAAACAAGTTGAATATCATTTCCTTCACCCGATCGGTCGTCGGCCTTGTTCTTTTTCCGGGGACGGCTTGAAGCAAACGTCCTTTCTTCTGACCAGCAATGACACGCATGAACTCACCGGCTTACCGTTGATCTTTAGTCATAATATGTACAGCCTGAAATGCTCTCATCCTATATTAGCACAAAATGATTTTTTTCGAGTATATTTTCCGTAAAAAGTGTTCATAATTTATAATGTCGGCTTCAAGGTAAGCCGATAGACAACCGCGGAGAAGACTTACGTTTCCCCATAAGCTCTTCCTCCGGTTTCTCCTCTCCCATTTTTTGCCACCTGCTTTGGCGGGTGGCTTTTTTATACCTATATGTTTTTGATACCCATTTGTCTATTTGAATTAAAAAACCTCTGCATGAATCAAGCGCTGGCCGATCCATGCAGAGGCTGGATTTAATAACCGAGCTTATAATCGTATTCCTTGGCCTTGTCGGGTTTCGTATTTTGAAATTCGGTCTTTAATTCATGGCGATGGGACACTTCGACTTTTTTGACGTAATTTAATCCGTTTAATTTCGCTAGCGTTGCTTCCAATTGATTTTCACTGACGTAAAGAATGGCGTAGCGCATTTTTCGGGAAACGTAATGGACATTGCCCAGGCGGCGCAGATGTCTGGCCATTTTCAAATTGTTTAACCAGACGGCTAAACCGACTCGTTTTTCGAACATATTCCGTCTCCTCTTTCCAACGGGGGTGGCTAGTTTCATGGTAACACGGCCTTTTAATTCTGACAACAAACAAATGGAGCAGCCTATTCTTTTTCCATTCCTTGCCCAGGTTGAATCGCGTCAAGGTTCACTGTAAATGTCGTTCCCTCTCCCACTTTGCTATGCACTTGAATATGCCCGCCGTGAGCTTCGACCAGATGTTTGACGATGGCGAGCCCGATCCCCGTGCCGGACTTGCCGCGCGTGCGGGCCTTATCCGCTTTATAGAACCTTTCAAAGACGAACGGCAGATCCTCCTCAGGAATGCCGTCTCCCGTATCTTCAACGGAGATGACCGCTCCTTGCCCATGTTCCATGAGCGATATGGTCACCGTTCCATTTGCAGGTGTATGTCGAATCGCATTATCAATCAAATTCGTAAAAATTTCCTCAATGCGGTCCGGATCCAGTTCATAAGCCAGCTTCGTTTCCGGCACCTGTTCGACAAGTTCGACTTGTTGCTCTTTGGCCAGATTGGCGAACTTTCTAACCGTCCGTTGAATAATGGGACTGAGCTGGCAAGGAATGCGTTCCAAGGAGACATGTCCGGCTTCCATGCGCGCCAGATCCAACAAATCATTCACCAGCCGGCCCATGCGCAACGATTCGTCATGAATGACTTGGGCCATTTCCTGCCGCTCCTCTTTGGAGCTGACGACATCATCGACAAGCGCCTCACTATAACCTTGAAGCATGGACAACGGCGTGCGCAATTCGTGGGAAACATTGGCCACAAAGTCTTTGCGCAGCTTATCCATTCTCATTTCTTCCGTCATGTCACGAATGACGGCAACCGTTCCCCTGATTTTTCCCTGGTCAGACAGCGGAGACATGGCAATCGTCCATGAACGCCCTTGGGCAGATACGGTTTGCTCATAATCCGTCCCCGTTTCAACGACCAATTGGAAGATGTTCAACAATCTTTTAGGTAATACAGGGTGGGACGGGGTGTCTCCGTTTTCTTCAAATTTCCACGTTTTAAGCATATTTTCGGCCGGGGGATTCATCATGATGATCTCCCCATTAATGTCCAAAGTGACCACGCCGTCAACCATACTTTTTAAGATGCTGCTCAATTGCTCTTTCTCGTGAGACAGAGCTTGAATGGAATCATTCAAATGTTTACCCAAATCATTAAAAGCTTTCGCCAAATCCCCGATTTCATCATCGCTGCGAATGGGGATGCGGTAATTAAAATCGCCTTGTTCCATTTTGCTGGCCGCCGCTTTCATGTGCCTGAGCGGAGATGTAATCCGGCTGGAAAGGAAGAAAGCAAAAATAGTGCTTAAGACGATGCCGCTCCCCGCCGCGTACAAAATGATTTTTTTGGCTGCATCACTCGTTTCATTGATGGCATCGAGCGTCTGGTATAAAAAAATGGCTCCGGAAGGACGATCATCCGCCATGATCGGTATGGCCATGAGCAGAACATCTAATTCAGTCGTCAGTCCCTGCTCCTCTTCCACAGGGAAATGGTCGCGGATCATCACCGATTCTCCGTCAAACACTTGCTGAAGCTTGTCATTGGCAAACAAAACGTCTTCATCAATATGCGGCAAGTCCGAATTGGCGGATATTTCCAAAACGCGATCTGTTCCCGGGACGACCACGGTTAATGTCGTTTCCGAGACTTCAACCAATTCCTGGGCGATATGCAAGGCTTCCAAACCGTGTCCGTATGATTCGAAAATATAGGCAATTTTTGCCGCCAGCTTATTCAAATTTTCCTCATGCTGCTCATTAAAATAACTGTCAAAAAACTGAACGAGCAAGAAAGTGAGGATGAGCAAAACAACGGCGACAAGGCCGATAATCGTCATCCACAACTTTCCGACCACACTTCTCCACAAAAATTTCACTCTTCAGGCACCTCTAGCTTATAACCCACGCCCCAAACGGTTGTAATCATTTTTGCCGCCTCCGGGGAAACTTTGTTCAATTTTTCCCGCAGTCGCTTAACATGCGTATCCACCGTCCGTAGATCTCCGAAAAAATCGTAGTTCCAAACGTCTTTCAAAAGCTGCTCCCTAGAAAACACTTTATTGGGCGATACGGCAAAGTAATGCAACATCTCGTATTCTTTCGGCGTCAGGGCAATCTCCTGGCCGTCGACTTCAACCCGGTGAGCATCATGGTCAATCGTGATGTGAGGGATAACGACGACATTGGACATACCGTCACCGGCCTGCAAATAGGCGGTGGCCGAAGAACGTTTTAACACGGCTTTGACACGGGCCACGACTTCCCGGGGACTGAAAGGCTTGACGACATAATCGTCCGCGCCGACTTCAAAGCCTTGAATGCGATTCGCTTCCTCCCCTTTGGCTGTGAGCATAATGACGGGCGTCGCCTTTTTTTCGCGCAATTTCTGACAGACTTGTATACCGTCCATTTTAGGCAACATTAAGTCGAGCAAGATCAAATCATAATTGTGGGCCAAAGCTTTTTCCAAAGCGTTCTCACCGTCTTCAGCCTCGTCAATTTTATAATTTTCGCGGGTCAAGTACATGCGCAGCAATTTGCGGATGCGTTCCTCATCTTCGACGACAAGAATATGTTCTTGTTCCACTTTTTTCACCCCGTTAGAAAAACATGTTCGGCTCGCTCAACCGTTAAGCGTATGAATGCAAACCGGCGATGACCAAATTAACGAATACCAAGTTAAACATGATGATGATAAAACCGATGACAGCCAGCCAGGCCGACTTGGCTCCGTGCCAGCCCCGGGAAAGACGCAAGTGTAAATAGGTGGCATAAAATAGCCAAGTGATCAGCGCCCACACTTCTTTCGGATCCCAGCCCCAGAAACGACCCCAAGCCTGTTCCGCCCAAATCATGGCAAAAATGAGGCCGCCCAAGGTGAAAATCGGAAATGCAATGGCAATGGCCCGATAGCTGATTTCATCCAGCATGGAAGGTTTAAGTTCCATTACCCATGGTTGCATGGCCGCACCCAATCTTTTTCTGATCAACAATCTTAAACCAACGTATAATACTAAACCGCCCAAAACAGACCAGATCATCGTATTGAATTTCCGCGGCGCATCCACACCTTGCATCCACGAAGGGGTGGAAATGATCGGCTGCATGCGCTCCGCCGTGATCTGTTCCCCTTCATGCGGACCGGCGATGGCCGGAAGCGTATACGTGATCGTCTGTTCTTCCCCCCGCTCATTGATATACTCAAAGGAAACTTCATAACCGATGGCAGAAAACAGAAAACTGAGAATGATAAAACCGACAAGGATTAAAACCGTAAACAGGAAAAATTCCAGAGCGAACGTTTGTGCGGATGATTTTTTCTGGTCCACCGTGCGCAGCACATACATCAGCCCCGCCGCAAATCCGACAGCAAAAATGCCTTCGCCGATGGAGACTGTCGTGACATGCAGGGTCAGCCAATGACTTTGCAGGGCGGGAATGAGCGGCTTTGGGTTTGTATCAAAAACGGAAGCCCAGCCGATCAAAGTGACCGTGACAGGTAAGACAAAGGCGCCCAACGAAGCCACCCGGTAAATCGCATGAATAATGATAAACCCCAAAATAACGGTTAAGCTGAGGACACTCATAAACTCGAACATATTACTTGTCGGCGTATGCCCCTGTCCGATCCAGCGCAGGAAGAAAAAGCCCAGATGGCATCCAAAACCGACGAGCGTCGTCAGAAACCCGATTTTCCCCCATTTTTTTTTCGGATTTTCCCCTTGTTCAACCGACCATTTCTTCCCCGTGATCGTCACGACGAAACAAATCGTCGCTACGATATAAAGCAGAAAGGCGATCAATAATAATGTACTGCTGATATCAATCAAAACGGGCGTACCCATGCTACTCCTCCTTATCCAGGAAATCCTTGCTTATCTTTAAGTGAGAAGGGTTCATCAGTTCTGTGCTTTCAATCAGTTTGACCACTTCCTTCTGCATCCCATACCAGTTTTTATGCGTATGGGCGGCCAACCAAATTTCATTGCCTTCCTGTTGTATCCAGATGCGCCGATGCTGCCAGTAATAACACATCATCAAACCGATCATGGCAATGCCCAAACCTGTGTAAATGATGGGCAAGACGCGCTCTTCGCGGACCATGAGTCCCGATACATTGTTAAACTGGACATCACTGATCGACAGCTCATATTGATTTTCATTGCCGGGAGCCTCGATTTTCTGACCGACGAAAATCCAGCTGTGTTCACCTTCGGGAACATGCGGCGTCGTCACTTCAAAAATAAAGGCCGGGTTATTGGGAATATTGCTTTTTGTCGCCGGTTGCTGGTTTTCATCCAACTCAAAGTCAGGATAATATTCGATCAGTTCGACTTTATTGCCCCCGCCGAGGTCATACTGGCTTTGCGGCTGATACAAATCGACGGTCACTTCACCCAAGATGTCCCCGGATTGTTTGTGCTTGACATGAAAGGAAAATTCGCTGAATTCATTTAATATAAAGTCTGACTGGTATAATTTCAACGTGTCATGTTTCAGCGGCTGATTCACTTTGATTGTCTGCCGCTTGATTTCTTCCAGCTGAGGCTCCCCCATTTTATCTTCGGCGACATTTTCATACAAGACGGCCTCTGTTCTGAATTCTTCCGGAACCCATTCTTCAGCTGACGTTTCATCGTAAACGTCCAAATCAAATCCTTCACTTTTCACGTAAAACTGTCGATCGGTTCCAGGAACAGGAACGGTTTCCCCGTCACGGATCCACATATACTCTTCCATCGTGACTCCGGGCATGATGCGAATCAAAGCCCCGATCAACAGGATGATCAAACCGACATGAACGACATAAGGCCCCCAGCGGTTAAACCGCGCTTTTTCCCCGAGCAAGGCGCCATCTTCTTCACGCACACGGTAGCGCTGCTTTTGCAGCTGCGCTTTGACACGATGCATCACTTTCTCAGGATGGTCCACCTCGGATTTGCCGAAAATGCGCTGTCTGCTCATAAATGAAGGATGACGGCGGACACCTTGTCTTTTCAGCGAACGATATAAAGGAATGAAGCGATCGATGCTGGCAATCGTAATCGAAATGCCGATGAGCACGAGCAAAGTGATATACCACCAGGAGCTGTATAAATTGTGAAAACCTAACAGCGCATACAAATAGCCGAGTTGACCGTACTGCTCCTCATAATAAAGCAAAGGTTCCACAGTTTGAGGAATATACATCTGCTGAGGATAGATCGTCCCTAAGATTGAAGCGACCAAAAGAATGAAAAGCATGGTCATGCCGACCCGCACGGATGCGAAAAAATTCCAGATGCGATCGACAAGCGATTTGTTATACGTTTGCGATCGGCGGGCCACCCCTTCATAGCGCATATTGAGAATGTCTTGTTTATTGTCGAAAGGTTTTCCGCAAGACTGGCAAATTTCTGTTCCATACGGATTCTCGTGGCCACATTCACAACGAATTTGTTCCATATCTTCCTCACCCTGCTTTCAGTTGGAGACATCACTGTGCCAGTTGTTTGAAAAAATTGACCGGATCAAGAGTTGAACCGACTTAGGGGTTGAACAGATCAAAGGTTGACCGGATTAAGGGCGAATCTTCTCCATATATGCTTTGATCTGGTCTTCCGTTAATATCCCCGTATGTTTATCGACCACGTTTCCTTCGGGGCCAATAAAAAATGAAGACGGGATGTCGCCCACTTCAAACTGCTTTGTCACAGTGCGATCATGATCCAGCAGAATGGGGAACGTCAAATTCAAACGTTCCGCAAAGCGTGATGCGGCCAATTCAGATTCGGCAATATTAACGGCTAATACTTCCACGCCCTGATCCTTGAACACTTCATACTGAGCCTGGATATCCGGCATCTCTTCACGACAGGGACCACACCAAGTGGCCCAAAAATTAATGAATACACCTTGACCTTCAAAGTCGCTCAGTCGAACCGAATCACCCTCTACATTGTCCAAGCGGAAATCAGGAGCAGGTTCTCCAACGCGAACGGGGGTGTCATCATTCATGAATGCCGAAATAAGGGCCCCTCCCAAAGCAAGGGCAATGATGACCAAAACCGTCACTCTCAAGACAAACCGTTTATTTTTCACCTTATCCGCCAAACCTATCAACCTCCGACGCCCATGGACGGGCTAGTGCCGGCGTTGCAACAGGACGTTGCGCATTTAGCCGGCCGACGCCCATGGACGGGCTAGTGTCGAATATGCGACAGGACGTCGCGTTTTATTCGACCGACGCCCACGGACGGGCTAGTGCCGAAAATCTTAATTCTATTATACTGAACCAAACCCATATGCCGTTAAGAAGAATTATGAAAGTTATGTGACACAAGCTTGTGCAGTTTATGTACTTCGTCAGCCGTCAACGAACGATATGACCCCGATTTTACCCCTTCCAGCGTCAGAAAAGCATACCGATCACGATGCAGACGGATAACGGGATGGTGAATGTAGCGAAACATCCGGCGAACCTGTCTTTTTCTACCTTCATAAATGGTCATCCTGATGACGGAACGATTCCTTTCTGGTTGATGATCGATCAATTGCACGTTGGCCGGAGCGGTCAGACCATCCTTGAGATGAACGCCCTTTCTTAATTGTTCCAATTTATCTTCAGCCGGCAGGCCTCGCACGGTCGCGACATAACTTTTTTGAACTTGAAAAGAAGGATGCATCAACTTGTGGGCCAATTGGCCGTCATTCGTTAACAGCAATAAACCCGACGTATTACAATCCAAACGGCCCACAGGATATATTCTTTCCCGGACATCTTTAAAAAAATCGAGGACGACCCTTCTTCCTTGAGGATCCGTCACACTTGTAATCACGCCGACCGGTTTATGAAATAAAAAATACACGGGCGTTTCCGCACGTATTGGACGATGATTAACTTCTATCTGATCTTGCGCAGGATTGACTTTTGCTCCGAGCTCGGTCACAACTTGACCGTTGACCCGGACATGACCATCGGCAATGAGCCGCTCTGCTTTTCTTCGCGAAGCAACGCCAGCTCTAGCCAATATTTTTTGCAATCGTTCCAATACTTTTCACCTCATGTTTATCTTACCCTTTCCATAAACCGTATACAAGTCAAGAGGTGACAGACACATCAGACAAGTTTAGCCGAAAACCAGCGTGACAATAATGATCGAAGCCACCGCACCGGCGAAATCAGCCCATAAACCGACTTTCAAGGCATAGCGAATTTTGCGCACGCCCACGGCACCGAAATAGACGGTTAAGACATAAAGCGTTGTATCAGTGCTTCCTTGCATGGTGGAGGCAAGGCGTCCCAAAAATGAATCAGGTCCGTACTGTTCAATCAGGTCCGTGACAATGGCTAATGAACCTGCACCGGAAATCGGACGGATCATGCCTAGAGGGACGACTTCCGAAGGGATATGAAGAATGGAAAGCAGCGGTGTGATGATGTGCAGAAAATGATCGAGCGCCCCCGAAGCCCGAAAAATGGAGACGGCAACCATCATGCCGACCAAGTGGGGAATGATTTGAATGGCTGTGTTAAAACCATCTTTGGCACCATCGACAAACATTTCATAAACGGGAATTTTTTTGAGGACACCATAAATTAAAATAAAACAGATCAGCGAGGGAATGGCCCAAAGTGAAATGGTCGTCATCAGTGTGTACATCGGTAACCCTCCCGACTTTAACCGATCAAACTGCTATCGCGAGCTCCCCTTGATCAGCGCTCCCGATAGCGGTACCAGCGGTCCAAAGTGATCGCCACAAGCGTTGAACAAAACGTTGCAAACAAAGTGGTCCCGACAATTTCCACGGCATTCGCCGATCCGAAATTCATTCTGATGGCGATGATTGTCGTCGGTATTAAAGTAATGCTGGACGTATTTAGGGCCATTAAAGTAATCATCGAAGAAGATGCCTGCTCTTTGTGAGGATTCAGTTTTTGCAATTCTTCCATCGCCTTGATCCCCATCGGTGTGGCCGCATTACCCAAACCGAATAAATTGGCACTCATGTTGGACAAAATATACCCCATGGCCGGATGATCTTTAGGCACATCAGGAAAAAGAAAGCGCGCCAGCGGGTATAATGCTCGCGTCAATTTCTGCAATAGACCGGATGCCTCAGCAATCTTCATCATTCCCAGCCAAAAAACGAGCACGCTGATCAAACCAAAACAAATGGTTACACCGGTCTTCGCCCCTTCAAAAGCGGCTTCATTGATCGCTTCCAAATTACCTTCGATGGCCGCAACGACGATCCCGATAACAATGAGGCCGAGCCAAATATAATTAACCATACAATCCCCCCAGCATGACGCCGATCACCTGTTTCAAACGATCAAAAATTGATCGGCGTTGTTTTTCTTCCTGCACAAATTCAACGGGAGTTCGTCCGATTTCTTCTCCGTCCAATTCGTAATAAACATAACCCGCCGGATAGGGAACGGTTGTAGAAGTCCCTTCTTCTAAAGCGGCATCGACGACCAATTTTTTGCGCACCGACTCATTGTCTCTTAACGGATAGCGAAAATGATTCATCAATCTGAAATAGCCGTCTTCTCTTTGAACACGTTCATCCGTTATTTTTTGGTTTTTTTTCGCTAAGGTGACCATCGTAAACTGATCAAAGCCAAACTCAAACATGCGCATATGGTCGTTCCAATCATCGCCGTCGTTTAACGTAACCGCAACAAGCTGATGCCCGTCTTTCGTCGCCGAGGAAACGAGCGTGCGATTGGCCCGTTTCGTATAACCGGTCTTCACGCCGTCGGCATATTCATACTTCGCGAGCAGCCTGTTTTTGTTATACCAAACCCTGTCCCATTTTTCCCCTTCAAGGGGCGCCGTCCACTTTTTTGTGGCGACAATCGTGGCAAACGTTTCGTTTTTCAAGGAGTACGCCGTCAAGACAGCCATATCTTTCGCTGTCGAATAATGCTCTTCATGCGTATCCAAGCCGTGGGGGTTGCTGAACACGGTCTGTTCCATGCCCAGCTCTTCCGCTTTCTGATTCATCAAATAGACGAATCCTTCCACGGAACCACCGATATGTTCGGCGATGGCCACTGCAGCATCATTCCCGGAGCGAAGCATCAAACCGTAAAGCAAATCTTCCAAACTGAGTGTTTCGCCCGGCCGCAAATAAATAGAAGATCCTTCGACACCGACCGCATTTTCCGATGCCTCGACCTGATCTTTCAAATCCCCCTGTTCAATGGCCACAATGGCCGTCATGATCTTGGTGATGCTGGCGATGCGCAACGGTTCCTCACTGTTATGCTCAAACAGCGTTCGTCCCGATTCGACATCCATAAGTATCGCAGCCTGTGCCGACGTTTCCGGTTCTTCCTGTGCAACTGTGTGCGATTCGGCCCATGCCTTCCCGGTCAAGAGAGGAGGGGAGCACACTAAACTGACAACGATCACCCACCAAAGCAAACACATGCACCGGCTTATCCGGCCGCGTTTTCTTTTTCCCATCTTGAACCATCACCCTCTAACATGTCCCATCTCATTTGTACGAGTATATGGGTCATGAGCGGTGATTAGAACTGTGCCAAACAGGAAAAAAGAGGCTGTCCCAAAAGGGTATTCCTTATCACTTCTGGGAAGCCTCTTTTTTCTTAATTTAGAAGAAAAACGCACAAAAAAAATCGCCTTCTCCGCTGTAATGAAGCCGCCACAACATCATCACAGAAAGAGGCGATTTTTTGGCATCAGTCAATGACTGCTTTTCAAGCAGCATCATTTCCAAGATTATCCTGGGAAAGAAAGTTGGCTCGAACGAGCGTAAAGTCACCTTCCGCCGCTACAGCCGACGTAAGGAGCTGAACGATTTACTCTTTTTCTCCGTAACGGGCAGAAAATAAAAGTTCGGCTTCCTGTTCCACCTGACTTGCGTCGACATCTTCCGGTATCGGAGGCAAATCTTCCAAACTGTTCAAACCAAAATAATCGAGAAACTGTTTCGTTGTGCCGTAAAGGATCGCCCGACCCGTGCCCTCTTTTCGTCCCACTTCTTTAATCAGGGACTTGTTCACTAGAGTATGGATCGCCCTTTCACTTTTAACCCCTCGTACTTCTTCCACTTCGGCACGAGTGATCGGCTGTTTATAGGCCACGATGGCCAATGTCTCCAAGGCGGCCTGAGACAAAGAAGCATGTGTCGGTGAAAAGGCCAGTTTTTCAAAGTAAGCCGCATGCTCAGGTAAAGTCGTCAATTGATAGCAGCCGGCAATTTCAACAATTTGAATCCCTCGTTTTTGCCGTTTGAAATCGTATTTCATGTCTTCCAATACGTCGATCAGCATGTCTACGTCCACTTCCACTATTTGCGCCAGCTGCTTTGCTTCGATGCCCTCATCACCGCTGACAAACAATAAGCCTTCGATGACTGCTTTTAATTCTTCAGTGTCCATCTTTTTGCTCCTCCAGCCGTGACGTCATCCAAATTTCGTCAAACAAACGCTTTTGGTAACAATAAATCTCCCTTTTTTTCATCAGTTCAAGGAGGGCCAAGAAAGTGACGATCACTTGATTTTTGGATTTTGTTTCTTGAAAAAAGTGGCTGAAAGCCACCTTATGTTTTTCGGCCAAAACGGATTTGATCTCGACCATGCGCTCGCCGATCGACCATTCTTCCCGCTCTACTTTCGCCAGAGGCTCGTCCGTCGGTTTTTGCAACACAAGCTGAAAAGCCCGGAGAAGATCAAACAGGCTCACTTCTTTGACCGGGTTCGGTTCCTCTTCAATAAATACGGATAAATCGTCGGACGGCCGGGTGTAAGTTTGACTTCTTTCCGTTTCTTTCTCCCGCAGATGGGCCGCTAACTGTTTGTATTTTTTATACTCCACCAGTCGCTGAATCAGCTCTGCCCGCGGGTCCGCTTCTTCGACGTCCATATCCAACGTCGTTTGAAAAGCATACTCTTCTTCTTGAGGCAATAGCATCTTGCTTTTGATGGCCAATAAGGTGGCAGCCATGACGAGAAATTCACTGGCTATTTCCAGTTCCAGCTCTTGCATGGTCCGAATGTAAGCGACATACTGGTCGGTAATTTCGGCCACGGAGATGTCATATATGTCCACTTCCGCCTGTTCGATTAAATGAAGCAGCAAATCGAGAGGCCCTTCAAACGCATCGATTTTAATCTTGATCATCGTCCATCCCAAACTTTTTCTAGCCTAGACTTTCGGACATGTGCTTGTTCAAATTGGCCATTTCAAGGGCGGCCATCCCTGCTTCGACGCCTTTGTTCCCCGCTTTCGTTCCAGCCCTTTCCACAGCCTGTTCGATCGTATCCGTCGTCAATACGCCGAAAATGACCGGAACATCATAATGCATATTTAATGCGCCCACCCCTTTGGCCACTTCATTACAAACGTAATCAAAATGGGGCGTGGCTCCTCTGATGACGGTGCCCAGCGTGATCACGGCATCATATCGATTGCTGGCCGCCATTTTTTTGGCCGCAAAAGGAATTTCAAACGCTCCGGGCACCCAAACGATGTCCACGTCTTTTTCAGCCACACCGTGTCGTTTCAATACATCCTGTGCCCCGCTGGCCAGCTTGCTTGTAATGAACTCATTGAATCGACTGACAACGATACCTATTTTTAATCCGGTCCCAACCAATTGTCCTTCAAATGTTTGACCCATTCCATCGCCTCCTCCGTGTCATCCAAGAGCCGGTCGCATCTTCAATACCCTGGTCCTTTTTCAATCCATGTGCAGTAAGTGCCCCATTTTCGTTTTTTTTGTTTCCAAATAGCGTTTGTTCGCTTGATGAACATGCGTTTCCAACGGGACTCTTTCCACAACTTGGAGATCATATCCTTCCAAGCCGGCTCTTTTGCTTGGATTATTCGTTAATAACCTCATTTTACGAACGCCGACATCTTTCAATATTTGGGCCCCGATGCCATAATCTCTTAAATCCGCACCAAAACCTAACATTTCGTTCGCTTCGACCGTATCATAACCTTGATCCTGCAACTGGTATGCTTTCAGCTTGTTGATCAAGCCGATGCCTCTGCCTTCCTGGCGCATATAGACGAGCACCCCTCGTCCCTCTGCCTCAATTTGACGCAACGCGGAGTGCAATTGTGGACCGCAATCACAACGATAGGATCCGAACAAATCGCCCGTCAAACATTCGGAATGCACCCGAACGAGCACTGGTTCATCGGGAACGATGGTTCCTTTGGTCAGCGCCAAATGTTCTTTTTGATCCACCTCATTACTGTAGGCGATCACATGGAAGTGGCCGTACTTGGTCGGCAGATCAACCTCAACTTCTCTTTTGATCAACGTTTCCTTGCGATTGCGATACTTGATCAAATCTTTGATCGTGATCATCTTCAATTCCAATTCATCCGCCAACTGGCGCAGTTCAGGCACGCGGGCCATCGTCCCGTCCTCGTTCATTATTTCACAGATAACCCCCGCCGGATATGCGCCGCAAAGCCTGGCCAAATCAACGGCCGCTTCCGTATGCCCCGCCCGTCTGAGCACACCGCCTTCCTTGGCGATCAAAGGAAAAATATGACCCGGGCGCTTAAAATCTGTTTGCTTCACTGCGGGATCAATCAGGGCCTTGACCGTATCTGCCCGTTCAAAAGCCGAAATGCCCGTCGTGCTCGTTTTATAATCGACGGAAACGGTGAATGCCGTGCCGTGAGGATCTGTATTATGTTCGACCATCGGTTGCAAATCCAACTGATGAACTCTTTCTCTCGTCAGAGGTACACAAATTAAGCCTCTTCCATGGGTGGCCATAAAATTAATCACTTCCGGCGAACATTTTTCGGCCAAAGCAACAAAATCACCTTCATTTTCCCGATCCTCATCATCGACGACAATGATTACTTTCCCTTTTTTCAGTTCAAGGAGGGCATCTTCAATTGCATCAAAGGTTGTCTCTGCCATCTTGTTCACCTCTTTTCCAGCACAAAGCCGTTTTCAGCCAGAACATCCGCTGTTAAGCCGTCTTTGGACGAAGCTTTCCACTTTTTCGCCAACAAATTGTCCACGTATTTGGCCAACAGGTCACATTCCAGATTGACCCTATCTCCAGGGTTTCGAAATGCCAAATTCGTTTCCTGCAAAGTATGGGGAATGATGGAGACGGAAAAAACATTTTCCTGGACATCGACAACCGTCAAGCTGATGCCGTCGACAGCGATCGACCCTTTAGGCACAACATACGGCATGATTTCGGGTGACGTTTCTACGCGATAGTAAACCGCATTGGCCTGTGGTGTCTTCGATAATATTTTGCCGACACCATCAACATGCCCAGACATGATATGTCCGCCGAATCTGCCGTTGGCCGCCATTGCCCGTTCCAAGTTCAGACGGTCCCCCGGCTTTAACTGGTGGACATTCGTCGCTTTCACCGTTTCAGGCATGACATCGACCTGGAATTGACGGGAAGTAAAAGCAGTAACCGTCAGGCAAATGCCATTGACTGCGATGCTATCACCGACACGGACATCCTGCAATACTTTCGAAGCTTCGATCGTCAACCGGGCCTGAGCGGCACCTGCCCTCATCTCTTTTAAAATGCCGACTTCTTCAACGATTCCCGTAAACATCAGCTTCCCTCCGTTATCACCAGTGCTGAGATCAAGCGCCTGAAGTCTATCCGTCGCAATCCGGTGACATATCACACGAAACCGGGTGACATATCACAGTTATTCAAAATAACCAACGATTTTCAAATCAGGACCGACAGGCACATATTGTACGTTTTTCAACTGCAGGGCATCAGCGAGGCGGGCAAAACCTTTGCCCCGAAAAGCACCTGGCGCTTTGTCTCCACCAATCAATTTCGGCGCCAAATAAGCCACCCATTTGTGAACATGTTTTCCTCCCAGAAAAGATGCATTCACTTCTCCGCCTCCTTCGACCAACAGAGAAGCAATGCCCTCGTCACCGAGAAATTTCAGTACTCGGTCAATGGAAAGACGGCGTTCATCCTCGGTTTGAATGACCCTGACACCATGATCCTGTAGCCTGGACATTCGGGTCGGGTCCGCTTGCCGTGTAGTAAATATCCAGGTCGGGGCTTCGTTCGTCTGGACGAGATGAGCCTTGGTCGGTGTGCTTAATTTGGAATCGAGAACGACGCGCACGGGATGCCGCCCGGGCAGTCCGCCCAATCTCGTCGTTAATCGCGGATTGTCTTTCAATACGGTGCCCACACCGACAAGAATGGCGTCATGCTGGTGGCGCAATCGGTGTGCATCGGCACGAGCCTCATCACTCGTAATCCATTTGCTTTCACCGGTCACCGTGGCAATTCTGCCGTCGAGTGTCGTCGCAGTTTTCAGGGTGACAAACGGCCGCCGATGAACGATGTAATGATTGTAAATTTCATTCATCTGTTTGGACTCTTCTTCCAGCACACCGACATCGACCCGGAGACCAGCTTCTTTTAATTTTTTCACCCCGCGCCCGGCAACGAGAGGATTGGGGTCCAGCGTGGCGATCACGACCCGCTGGATACCGGCACGAATCACTTGATCAACACAAGGAGGCGTCCGTCCATAATGGCTGCACGGTTCCAACGTCACATACAGGGTGGCTCCATTCGCTTGCTCTTTGGCCATGTGCAAAGCATGCACCTCGGCGTGCGCTTCCCCCGCCTTTAAATGGACCCCGGTTCCGACCACTTGATGACGGCGGACGATCACCGCCCCCACCATCGGATTGGGACTGGTCGACCCGCAAGCAGAGGCAGCAAGCGTCAGAGCCAAACGCATATATTCACGATCTAAATCATTGGCTTTAGTCACCGATATCAACCGCCCAAGCAACATAAAAACCCTGGAGATACCATCCCCAGGGCCTTTTGACGTGTTGCTTCATTTTGTATGTTGTCACCGCAGTGGCCAAGCCTCAAAAAGCGAGACTTGACTTTAAAGACACGACAAACAAGAGGTACTCAAATCTATTTTTCAATCAAGAAAAATCAATCAAGAAAAAAGTACCTGCTCATTTCCTTCTCCCATCCAGACTATACTGTCGGCCCTGGCCTCCCACCAGATCCACCGAACTTCGATGCAGATCAAAGTTCGGGTCACGGGCTCTAGAGTGTCTTTCACTCTAATACCGCCGGTCGGGAATTTCACCCTGCCCCGAAGGATTCATTATGAAGTTTTGATTGTAAAGAATCATATCATTACAACTGCAAAAAAGCAAGAATTTTGCCCGACGGTCGTTCGTCGCTCCTGCTGCAAAATAGTCCCGTCTATATTAAACATGCATAAAAAAGTTAAGCCTTGAAAAAATAAAACGGAAGGAACAACATGAATCCAAAATCCAGGAGGTCGTAAGGATATGGCACTAATCCCGTATGAACCGTTCCGTTATCTTGAGAACATCAGGAGGGATCTCGATCGTTTTTTTTCCAGTGACAAAACGATCTTTAGTGAAAGATTGGGCACGCCAACGATTGACGTGTATGAAACGGAGAATGAAGTGGTCGCCAGATACGATATTCCCGGTCTGGAAAAAAAGGACGACGTCAACATAGATATTGATCAAAACATTCTCTCGGTCAGCGGAACGATTAACAGAACGAATGAGGTCAACGAAGAAAACATGCACAGACAGGAACGTTTTGTCGGACGCTTCCAACGTTCGATCACTTTGCCGGCTCACGTTTCGTCAGAAGGCGTCCAAGCCACTTACAAAAACGGTGTTCTGGAGATACGCATGCCCAAAGTGAATGTTGATAAGAAAAGGATTGATGTTGATTTCCATTAATGTTTATCAAATGCTTGAACAAGAAAACATCCGTTAAAAAAGATGCAAAAAAGGGCTGGATTCTTTTGAATCCGCCCTCTATTTATGATGAAACAAACGCCCTTTTTCACCTTTTCAACTCGCCCTATGATTCCGCCAGGACAATCTTCTCAATCCGATCTTGGCCTTTAAATTCATCCACATGCTCCATCCCATTGACCACTTTGCCGAAAACCGTATGTTCCCCATCGAGATGAGGCTGGGGCTGGTAACAAATAAAAAACTGACTTCCACCGGTGTTTCTTCCGGCATGAGCCATCGACAGCGCTCCGCGTTCATGCCTATTTGGATTGATTTCACAATCAATCGTATAACCGGGCCCGCCTGTCCCGTCCCCGTTGGGGCACCCTCCCTGGGCCACAAAACCCGGAATGACACGGTGAAAGGTTAGCCCGTCATAAAATCCCTCACTAACCAACTTTTGGAAGTTTTCCACGGTGCGGGGTGCGTCTTCTTCAAAAAATTCAATGTCAATTTCATGCCCGTTTTCCATAATGATTTTAGCTTGTTTGGCCACGAGTCGTTCACTCCTCTTTCCAAAGTTTCATCGGGTCCATTTGTCCCTGCTCAAGCGGCATATGGACCATCGTTATTTTACGCTCGCCTCTCGGCTTTTGCAAATCATCATAAATTTGTTTTGATTTTCCCAGTCCGGCTTGAACGGCATCATCAACCGAAGCACAGTAATAAATTTTTTGAATACCCGCAAAATACATCGCCGTTAAACACATCGGACAAGGCTCCCCGCTCGCATACATCGTATACTCCGAGAGATCGTTCGTTTGAAATTTTTCCTGTGCGCGCCGAATGGCTAACAATTCCGCGTGTGCGCTCACATCGAACTTTTGATGGCCTTCATTGACACCTTCGGCAACAATTTCATTCCTTTTCACCAGCACGGCGCCAAACGGCTGCCCGCCCTGACGCACATTTTCGACAGCCAGTTCCACCGCCCTGCGCATAAATCGATTCACGCTACATCCCCTCCCTGCTTTCAATGTCATGCGTGGTCCAGTGCTGTTTCGTCCACTTTGAAGCAAGCCAGATCGTCATCAAACTGAAAACGAAGAAAGCCAATTCAAAGACGATCACTTCATCCACTTTGAACAAAGCCATCAGCCCGACGACAGCGTCAACGACCGTGTGCAGCATAACAGCCAGTAACAGGTAACGCCAAACCATTTGTCGGTAAAAACCCAAGCCAATCAACATCGCCGTTCCGATATGGAATAAAATCGCCGAAAAACGTTCCCAAACGGGAAGGGCCAACCCGGCAAGAGAAGCAACAGGCGTCTGCCAAGCGGGGAAACTGATCAATACGATTTCCGCCCAAGCAAATCCCGCACCAAGGGCAATGGCCACGGGAAGAAAAGCGCGTCGTCTATAAACAGCATTGGCCAGACACTTCATTCCCTCTTGAGCGACACCTGCTGCCAAACCGTAGTACACGGCTTCCCAAAAAAACATCGGCACTAATTGGACAACACCTTCGCCCCCATGAATAGCAAGGGCAACAGGGGTGACAAGCAGATTTTGGACGACCCCGGCCATCAAAAAAGCAAGCGCACCGATCAAGAAACCTATCCAGGAAAACCGGGCACCTGTGATCCGGAAATTGACGGACCAACCGGCAAGCACAGCCAGACAACCGCTGATGATGAATAAACCTAAACCGAGTGACATTCGCTCACTCCCTAGAATGTACTAACCTCCTGAACTAGCATGTACTAACCTCCTGAA
>CALBTX010000176.1 GCA_937967685.1 uncultured Bacillaceae bacterium
AAAAAAATCAAGGAAGAGGGCGCTTAACGTCGAAGGGAATTGAGACCAATGGAACATGCAAAAGCTTTACTGATCAAAATAGTTGCTGCGGGCATATTGGGCACGGTGATCCTCCTCACCATGGAAGACATCATCATCGGGCCGCCGCTGGTCACCTTGTTATTGGCCGCGATTATTTCTTATTTGCTCGTCGATCTGTTCATATTACCGGTGAGCAATAACACCGTGGCAACCGCGATAGATATCGTCATTTGGTGGTCGGCCGGAACGCTGGTGATCGGAGATCATATGCCCATTTGGCTCACGGGAATCGTTGCGCCAATCATCATTGGCATCGGCGAATGGCACTTTCACAAATATATGCTCAATGTCGTCAGGAGGCAAACCAACCGATCAACCGCTGATTGATGGCTTCTTCGGTCAGGCCGGGCAAAACTTGATGCTCGACGACCAGGTCAAACAGGCGGTCCATCGGTTCCCGTTTGTCTTCTTTCTTTTTGCGCTTATCTTTAAGCAGCTCCCACGTATGGAGGATATAATCGCGCTTATCAATATCCCGCTTCTGGAAAAAGTGATCCAGTTTGTCCACATCTTCGACAAACGACTCCCCAAAACGCTCTGCGACCCGGCCCCTGAGCACAGCAATTTCCGCTTCATACATCGGCCGTTGGTTCGCTTTTTCTTTGCCGATCCAAGGCGTTTCCAAAATGATGGGCTTACCTTTGGCGACCTGATGATGAACAATCCGATTCAACGCTTCATAACCGATATATCCCGAACCAACGGGAGCATGCCGATCCTTGGCTGCAGAACGGCTGTTTTTGCTGTCATTAATATGGAAAACAGCCAAGCGATCCAAACCGATGATGCGGTCAAATGCTTCCATCACTTCGTCAAAACGATTGATGATGTCGTACCCGGCGTCATGCGTATGGCACGTATCGAAGCAGACAGTCAGTCTATCATTTTGTTCCACCTTGTCAATAATGGCCGCCAATTCCTCAAAACTGCGGCCCACTTCGGTGCCCTTGCCGGCCATCGTCTCCAAGGCGATGTTGGTCTGTTGACCCTTGTGCAGCACTTCATTTAATCCTTCGGCAATACGCTTGATCCCGTACTGAGGATCTTTCTCCGTATAGGAACCCGGATGTAAAACAATATTTTTAACACCGAGATAATCGGTGCGTTCAATTTCGTCCTGCAAAAAATCGACCGCCAGGCGAAACGTCTGTTTTTTAAAGGAAGCCAGATTGATAATATACGGTGCATGGACAACAATGTCCTCCATCTTGATTCCATGTTCTGCCATCACTTCCTTTCCCTCTTCAACAAATTGCTCTTCCATCGGTTTTCTGCGCGTGTTTTGCGGTGCCCCTGTATAAATCATAAATGAAGTCGATCCATAACTGACCGCTTCATTGACAGCATTCAGCAATCCTTTTTTAGAAAACGAAACATGTGAACCTATCTTCAACATATTTTCCACCCCTGTCTCCATAACTCCCCTTCATTGTAACAGAAAAAAGATGCCGAAGAAATGTCGAAAAAAAGCGGTATTTAGCCGGGACCGACGCTCATTTCCTCCAATTTTCGCCGATAAAGCGAACAAGCATATGCAAAAGGGGTGCGATGGCGTCTTATCCACACCTTGCGTCTTAAGGGGCGGAAATTCACTTCCAAAAACCAAATCCTCTCCTGCTCATCCACGGCGAAATCGACCCCCAGGTCTATCGCCTGTGGCGTGCGTTTTTCAATCGCTTTGGCAATGCGCAGGCTTAAACGCCGAATCTCCTGTTTCGTCTCCGGCTTAATGAGTTTGTTTAAATTCGATTTCGCCTGTCCTCCCTGATCCAGATTGGTCACCAACCAACCCGGCGGGGCGATTCTGGCGATCATCCCGGTCACTTGCCAGCGGTTATGCTTGTTTTTTTGAGGGGACACTCGAATGTCAAACTTATTTCCCTTGTATTCTTTTAAAGGGATGCCTTGTTGAATCATGTACTTTCGAGGCAAAGTAAACCACGTGTGATAACATTGATATAATTTATTTTTGGGGATCCATTTGATCAGCTTCTGTTGTTTTAATACTTGACAAACTTGATAAAAATGACCCAGATCACGGAAAATATAAATATGATTACCCTTGGAACCCCGTCTCGGTTTAACAAATACCGTTCTATATTTCTTTAAATACAGTTGTAAGTGACCAAAGTTCAGTTCCGATGTTTCCGGCAAATAAGGAGCAATCCGTTTCTTCGTTTGCAAATATTTATAAACGGCATACTTGCTGCGCTCCTTATTGGTCACGGCATTTAAAAAAATGATGCCCTGACGGCCCAATTCCTTGATTTTGTGAATGGATCGCTCTTTTCTTAAATAGCCTTCCCCGCGATATAAATTAACAAGCGGGATGGAAATCTTTTTCTGGACCAG
>CALBTX010000177.1 GCA_937967685.1 uncultured Bacillaceae bacterium
AGTTGCGGCTCTCCCACTTTGGCCACTAACTGTTTTTGATGGGGGTAAACGAATGCGTCCAAATCGTGTTCAGCCATGGTTTGCATAATCATGTTGGCGACTTCCAATCTTTTGACCAAACGGTCTTTGTATTCGGGAAGTTCCATGCCGTTTTCCAGTGCTTGCGTTTCTCTCAGTCCCTCTTCAATGCTGGGATGCACCCCGGCTTCCAATAACTCGGCCACATTTTTCACCGGTGCCTCTTCACCAAGACCGGCCAAATATTGATTGATGAGTGTTTTTGATTCATAAACTTGGACATCCACTTCTTCAATCAGTTTGTCGACGTCAAGATCAGGCACATCCACATATTCGATGATCGCCCCTTGTTTCTTCAATGCAGCGATCGCCTGATCCATCACTTGATTCACTTCCACATATTCGGGGCCTGAACCGAAGAGCGTTTGCAGCACCCCGATACGTTTCTTGTTTAATCCGCTTTTTTTAAGAAAATCAGTGTAGCTGTCGGGAATCTGTCCAATGCTCCAGGCTGTATCCGGATCTTTGGGATCATAACCGGCCATCACATCAAGCAGGATAGCCGCATCGGCAACGGTACGGGTCATCGGACCGGCGGTATCTTGAGATAGAGCGTTGGGGATGATCCCGTCCTTGCTGAGCAGTCCTCTGGTCGGCCTGATGCCCACCAAGCTGTTGGCTGAAGACGGGGAACGGACGGAATTAACCGTATCTGTTCCTAACCCGGCAACCGCAAAGTTATTAGCGATGGCTGCCCCTGTACCGCCGCTGGATCCCCCCGGTGTTCTGGTCAGATCATAAGGGTTTAACGTTTGCCCGCCTAACGAACTGACCGTCGTCCCAGACCGGGCCAGCTCATGCAAATTGGATTTGGCGATGATGATCGCCCCGGCCTCCCTTAATTTCTGTGTGATAAAGGCATCGTCCGGCGGGATTAATCCCTCTAAAGCCTGTGCAGCACCGGTGGTGGGCATATCATACGTATCAATGTTATCCTTCAAAATAATGGGAATGCCGTGTAAAGGCCCCCTGATCTTCTTGTGCCTGCGTTCCCTGTCTAATTTTTTCGCCTCTTTCAGTGCATGAGGATTGACGTACAAAAGACTGTTGATCTTCGGTCCTCGTTGATCATAAGCTTCAATGCGTTGCAAATAAAATTCGACCAATTCTTCTGAAGTGAGATTGCCGGTATGCAGTATTTTTTGAATTTCCTGAATGGTGGCTTCTTCTATTTTAAAATGTTTATTTGGCGGGTTGGGTTTAGCGACAGCATGACTCGCCAGAGTAAAAATCAGAATAGCACATGTGAAAGAGATCAACAATAACCGTTTCCATTTGTTTAGAAAATGATCAATCACAGCTTGTCCCTCCTTGAATGGTTGGGGTGATGCGGCCGCTCATTTTTATCATAGGTTAATTATTAAATATTCACAATATTCCATTGGGACTAGTGACTTTAGTCGCGC
>CALBTX010000178.1 GCA_937967685.1 uncultured Bacillaceae bacterium
ATGAAGTTGGCCATCATTCCCAAAATGGCCGCTTTTTTGTCTGGCTATTCTTCTAAAAGGCGCCTTAACGCCCTTACCCCTTAAAAAGCCGCCTAGGCTCCCTTATCTCTTTAAAAGCCAGCTGGACTAGTATATAATGTTAGAGGAACATTATGGCCCCGTAGCTCAGGGGATAGAGCGTCGGTTTCCTAAACCGTGCGTCGCAGGTTCGAATCCTGCCGGGGTCGCCACATATGCAGACAACGGCGGTGATTGTGTGGGATTTCATATCGTTCTCTACCAGCCCGAAATCCCTTATAACACGGGGAATATTGCCCGCACTTGTGCCGGGACACATACGAAATTACATATTATCCGGCCGATGGGTTTCAGTACGGATGACCGCATGCTGAAACGGGCCGGATGCGATTACTGGCATGCTGTCGACATCACTTATTACGACTCACTGGACGAGTTGTTCGACACATACACAAACAACCGCTTTTTTTTCGTTGAAACGGATGCACCGCGCAAATATACGGACGTTCGCTATGAGGATGGCGATTTTTTTGTTTTTGGGAAAGAAACGAAGGGCATTCCGCAGGACGTTCTCAAGGCGCATCAAGATACTTGGATCAGAATTCCGCAAAGCCGGACGAACGTCCGTTCTTTGAATCTGTCCAATACAGCGGCGATCATCGTCTATGAAGCTTTGCGGCAAGTCAATTTTTTCGATTTGGTTTAAGGAGACAGGCCCGATGTCCAAAGCGATTTTGTTTGATTTAGACGGTACCTTGTTACCGATGGATACGAAACAGTTTATTAAAGATTATATGGCCGTACTGGCACCCAGAGTGAGCGAATACGTCGCGCCTGAACATTTTTTGAAGTCCTTATGGGAAGCCACATCGGCCGTGATCGCCGATCTTGATCCGCAGAAAACGAATGAACAAGTGTTTGAAGAGGCCTTCCTTCAGGCGGTTCAGGTGGAAAAAGAAACGTTGTGGCCGATTTTGGATGACTTTTATGAGCGGGTCTTTCCGACCCTCTCACACTTGAGCGAACCGACCCCGCTGGCCGGGAAAATTTGCGAAGAAGCCATTGCGCAGGGCTATGAACTGGCCGTGGCCACCAATCCGATCTTTCCCAAAGCGGCCATTGAGCAACGCCTGCACTGGGCCGGTGTCGGGCATATTCCGTTTGCGGTCGTCACCGTTTATGAAGAATGGTGTTTTACGAAGCCGCACGAACAATATTACGCATCCATTTGCCGCCGGATGAACGTTTCTCCCGAACAGTGCGTCATGGTGGGCAACGATGTCCAGGAGGACATGGCCGCCAGTCTGATCGGCATGAAAACATATTTGGTGGAAGGTTATGTGATCGATCGGGGAGAACCGCAATACCCGATTGACGACAGGGGCACGTTGGAGGATCTGTACGCGGACTTAAAACAGGGACGGGGGCTTTTCAGCATGAAAAAAGACGGTTGAACGATGGTTCTCCCGTCTTTTTTGTTTTGACGAAGATTCACTTGTGACCCGTGTCCGCCTCATCTTCAAATCCCGCGGTCAGAATGGCGTACATAAACCCGAGCGTGACCAGGATAATGATAAACAGACCCATGCTGAGGTTCCCTCCTCACTTAATTTCATTTCCCATTATAATTTGTCCGGACTGAGATTGCAAAATGTATGCCGGTGACAAATATGGAAACGATATAAGGCAAACGGATAGACGTCTATACATCATGAATAGCAAAAGACAAGGGCGAATAGCAATGATCCCGGACAGAGGTGAAAAGCAATGATCTCAGGGCGAAGATCAATCATACCAGTTGACGTTGGAGGGAAAAAACGGTGGAATACGGTCTCACTGAAGTCAGCCAATGGTTGGACGCGCATAAAGACAGCGGTTTGATCATTCATAAAGAGGAGGACGGCGATTTTGACCAGATTGAACTGCGGCTGGAGAAAGTATCCAGAGGCAGGCTGAAAGAAAAAGATCCGGACGATTATGTACCTGCCGAAACCCTTTTGCTTCATGGGGATGGGACGATCATCGGCGAAGATATCCCGGCGCCATTGTCCCAGGGGGTCTATGAAATCCCGCTGACGGAAGGTTGGAAGGTGGAAGAGATTGGCAACATCTTACATATCCAAACGGACAGGGCCTCCTATGCCATTCAGCCGAAACCGTGATCCGGCTTTTCAGCCTGTCATCCACTATTTCCAGGGCTCTGTTTTTCCTGTACAATGAAGGCAAACGTGAGGAGGTGTCACCGTGTCTCAATTATTCGTTATTTTAGGGGCATTGATGGCCTTTCTGTCCGTCGCCTTAGGCGCGTTTGGCGCCCACGGTTTGCAGGGCAAATTGTCGGCGGAGATGCTGGACATTTATCAAACAGGTGTGCAGTACCATATGATTCATGCCTTGGGACTCATCCTGATCGGCCTGCTGGCAGGCTTATGGGGATCCGGGACGTGGTTGAACGCGGCCGGATGGGCCTTATTGACAGGAATCATTATTTTTTCGGGAAGTTTATATATGTTAAGTATGACGGGAATCAAATGGTTGGGGGCCATCACCCCCATCGGCGGCGTCGCTTTTTTGATCGGCTGGATTTTGGTCGTTGTCGCCGCCGCCAAAGGGTCGGCCTGATTTTATTTTTTAACCAGGGGAGGAGAAAAAATGTTAGAGCCATTGTTTCGTCGTCTGAAAGCAGTGTATCCCGAATTGGTCGAGCTGCGCAGAGATTTACATAGGCACCCGGAGCTTTCGTTTGAAGAAGTGGAAACACCCCGCAAAATTGCTGCACACCTGAAAAAACTCGGCCTGGAGGTGAAAGAAGGCGTCGGGGGCCGAGGTGTCGTCGGATGGCTAAAGGGCGGCAAGCCCGGTCCCACCGTGGCTCTCCGCGCCGATTTTGACGCACTGAACATTCAGGATGAGAAAGACGTGCCGTACAAATCAACGATTGACGGCAAAATGCATGCCTGCGGCCATGATATTCACACGGCGACTTTGTTGGGCGTGGCCAACGTGTTGAGCGAAGTGCGCGCTGAACTGGCGGGAAATGTCGTCTTCATTCACCAATTTGCCGAGGAATTGACGCCCGGAGGGGCTAAACCGATGATCGAAGATGGCTGTCTGGATGGGGTTGACGTCATTTATGGGGCGCACGTGTGGGCCGGCATCCCTTATGGCGCCGTCGGTGTCCGTTCGGGGCATACGATGGCCGCGGTCGATGCGTTTGACATTGAAATCAAGGGCCGGGGCGGTCACGGGGCTGAACCGCATTTAACCATCGATCCGATCGTGATCGGCAGCCAACTGGTCCAGCAGCTGCAACAGATCGTCAGCCGCAAGGTGAATCCGCTGAAAGCCGCCGTCGTGACGGTCGGATCATTTCACGGCGGGGACGCCTTCAATGTCATCCCCGACTCGGCCAAAATGAAGGGGACCGTGCGCACCTTTGATCCGGCGGTGCGGGATCTTGTGGCGAAACAGGTTCAGCGTACGGTGGAAGCCGCGGCTCAACAGTCCGGCGCCGATATCAAGCTGGATTATTTGCGGGGTTATCCGGCGCTTGTCAATCATGAGCAGGAAACGAGCAAAGTGGAAGCATTGGCTAATAAATTATTTGGCGAGCAGAAAGTGTTGCGCATGGAACCGATGATGGGCGGAGAGGACTTCGCTTATTATTTGGAACAGGTGCCCGGTGCCTTCTTTTTTGTCGGCGGGGGCAACCCGGAGATCGGGGCCGCCTATCCTCATCATCATCCCCTGTTTGATGTGGATGAACGGTCCATGCTGATCAGCGGTCAGCTGTTTATCAGCCTTGTGCTCAACACCCTCTCCGCCGGAAAGATCGTTCCGG
>CALBTX010000179.1 GCA_937967685.1 uncultured Bacillaceae bacterium
ATGGTCGGGAAGACAGGATTTGAACCTGCGACCTCCTCGTCCCGAACGAGGCGCTCTACCAAGCTGAGCCACTTCCCGCCAAAAATCCGATCGCTTATATACAATAACACAGCTTGCCTTTTTTAGTCAAATGCCTATTCTTGACAAATTCACGCATGGTTTGCCTTTCAGGCACATTCTGGCCCGCTTCAGGGACGCTAGCCAATGATATTTTAATACCTTGTCAACAGGAATGCAGACATTCAAAATATAAATAATCAGATTCAAGAGAGATGTTCGTCAACCAATGTCCGCACCGGAGTGGAAAGAAGCGCTAGACCGCATTTACCTCATTTGCAGAAATCGTTGATATTCGTTATGAGCATTATCAATTTGAACTTCCGGACATCATTGCGGACAACAATGCCATTGCAGCCGTCATCTGGGACACAGATCAAAGCCTTGCTTTTTCCCAATTTTCAAGAGAGTTAAACGTTTGTATAAAAACAACGGTCAAACGATCGAAAAAGGATCGACCAGAAGCGTGATGAACCATCCGTTCAACGCATTGAACTGGCTTGTTGAAAAACTTGCCGAACATAACCGATATGTCCGGCAAGGAGAATGGGTCATTACCGGAGGGTTAACCAAAGCCGTCGATATTCAGCGGGAGAATACATATCAAGTTGAACTTTTTGATAAAGACCAATTGATTGGAAAACTGTCTTTCTAATTGGCAAGACAGCCAATCATATGCGATGTACCGTGTCTTCATAGACGACAGATTTTCTGTCACTGAGCATAAGCATCACTCTGCCCCTAAGAGCATGAGCATCACTTTGAAGCCGACGCCGCCGTTTCTTGCTGCTCCCATTTGTCCCAAATAGATGTCGACGTGTTCGTCCATTGAATCAAGGCGATGAACAGCGCCACCAGCGTGCTAAAGATTGTCAGACCCAGCAGACCCAAAGTATAAAGAGACTCAAAGGCAAAAATATTGACAATTGCTAAAGTCATCATAACGAAGACGGCCCACCAGGCCAGCCGCGTATGGGGGACGCTCAACTTCCACTCCCCCCTGCGCTCCCATAAAGTCGTCAAGATCATCAAAGCCAAATTCGTACCCATGCCAACCCACACCGGGTGCGTGTTCAAGAAAAAGTAATCAGGGGACCAACCGCCCAAGTGATACCACAACATCCCTGCTGCAAAACCGCCGACCATGGAAATCATGACGCTCCGTTTGGTAACGAGCGGCCAAAACAACGTGCCTAAAACCGGTGCAAATGTGGCCGAATTACGGACCGTCCAGGCGAGAATGTTCCACCATGCCGACTGTTCCGTACGCAATGTACCGAAAACAACCATCAGTCCTGTCAGCAACAGGAGGGACCACTTCGTGTAACGAATCAGCTGATCATTCGTAGCTGGAGGATTAATCGCACTGCCAACATCCCGTCCCAGACTGGTCGCTCCGGAAAACTGGCAAGGGGCTCCCCAACTGAGCGCACAAGCCCAAATACCGAGGAAAAACAAACCGACAAGCGGGGCTGGAAGTACCTGCATTAAATATTGCGGTAAAGCAATCAGACCCATGCCCCCCTCAGGAACAACAACCGCGGCGGCCATCCCGAACAACACGCCGAGGATGATAAACGGAATTCCTAGAACCGCCGCCATTTTCAGCCCTTTTTGTCCTTCCTCAACCGAGCGGCAGGATAGCGCCATTTGAAAAGCGGCTTGAGCCAACAACACATTGACGAGAAATGTGCCAAACCAGGCGACGATCACTTGTAAACCTGCGTTATCCCATGTAAACATCTCCGGCTGCGCCTTGGCTAACTGGACGATACCATCCAGGCCGGGATGGATAAAAAAGGCAAACAACCCGACAATAAACATCAGCGCAAAGACGACGGCGTTCACACTCTGAGTAAAAGCGACCGACCACATGCCCCCGGCTTGCAAATAAATGAATAGTAAAAGAGCGCTGATCGCAACAGACAACGTCAGCGGAATATCCGTAAATACGTGAATGGCTGAAGCGAAAGCGATCGTCGTTGCCACCGACCACATGGGAAAAGCGAAAGCTGTAATGGCCCCGCCCACCCCTTTCGCCCAGCGGCCGTAGCGGTCACCGATCAGCCCTGAAATCGTGACCAACATCCGCTCCCGAAACGGTCCGATCAAAATAAAGGCGATGATGAGCACTTGCACGGTTTCGGCCACTCCGTACCACACTGCAGAAACGCCTTTCAAGTAAGCCAATTCAAGGATGGAGATGTAGGTTGAACCGGAAAACAGACCGGTGATACATAGGGCCACCACAAGCGGCGAAAATTGACGTGCCCCCACAAAAAAACCGTCCCCACGAGCCGCTTTTCGCTTGGCAACATGACCTGCTCCAATTAATACAGTTGTATAAATAACGGCCAGTCCTAGCAGCCATAATCCGTATTCATTCATCACATGTCATCCCTTTCAGATTCAGTATCCTTCTTTTCATATATGTTAAGTCGGCTTTTGCTTGATGATGAGCGACTTAAAACCGTTGCCCAAACATAAAGCAGCAACAATGAAAATGAAAATAATAAAACCTCTCTGCAATGACAGAGAGGCGCATGACCCTTCACAATCCACCTCCCTTATCTTTCAAAACCGAAACAGGTTTTGCAGGAATTGGCACCTTTTTGCAAAATTAATTTGCAAAGGTTGCCGGGTTTCATCGGGCCAGTCCCTCCACCTCTCTGGATAAGAGCATCTGCTTTATCATTTTTAAATGCTGATTGAAGTATAAACTAAGTATAATGACCACTATGTATGCTGTCAACCAATTGTCACCTAAAAATTTATTGGACAGTCACCCCCTTCAAAAGGAACATAAGCCATATCTATAAGCGTTTCATCAATGAAATAATTTGTGTTCATTTCATCCGGACCTCTCATTATAATCTCGTCGGTGTGACGCCAGTGATCTTATCCTGTACTTCATAGCGATCGAGTACGGATTGATTAAAGATCATGCCATGACCGGGGCGATCCGGTGGTACAGCAACCCCCTCTTTAACAGTAAAAGGTTCCTCTAGCAATCCTAACTCCGTCAGGGACCCCCCTTGAACATCTTCCAAAATCAGACCATTAGGTATTGCACATAAGCCATGGACCGACAGCTCCATGCAAAAGTGAGGAGCTACAGGTAAGTTGTTACTTTCAGCCAGTTTTGCAATTTTAAGCCATTCTGTAAAACCGCCCACTCGGGCAATATCCGCTTGAACAATATCAACCGCTTTTTCTCTGATATAGTCAGCAAATTGATAACGAGTAAACAAGGTTTCACCGAGGGCAATCGAAGTCCGGGATGCTTGTCTTAGTCGAGAATGCCCAGGAATGTCATCTGCTATCAGCGGTTCCTCTAACCAATAAATATCGTATTTTTCAAGCATAGATAGACGTCTTATGGCTTCTCCGGATGTCCATTTTTGATTCGCATCTAAAAGTAGTTTAGTTTGAGGACCAATTAATTGACGCACAGATGATACACGCTCAATATCTTCTTCTGGATTCTCACGCCCAACTTTCATTTTAACCGCTTTATATCCTCGATCTAAAAACTCACGCATATGTTCTAGTAGAGGCTCTCCATCCAGGTGCAAATTGATACCGCTTCCATATGCCGGGATGGCATCCCGATATCCACCCAAAAATTGATAAAGTGGCACGCCTTCTTTTTTAGCCAATATATCATATAAAGCAATGTCTATTGGCGCAATGGATAATGTAGTAATTCCGCCAGACCCATTGGCATGGAGTTCGAGCCAACAACGACTCCAAATCCGTTCAACATTTCGGGGATCGCTGCCCAGTAAAATGGGGGCAAGATACGAATTAATCATTTCCCGAATAGCCGAACCTCCCATGCCCAAGGTATAAGTCCACCCTGTGCCAACCAGGCCATCATCCGTTTCAATCGTTGTAATCACCCACTCCCACGTGTTAATTTGTTGGATAGAATCCTGAAGTTTAATGGTTGGAGGGATACGGTATAGGCGACTTTCAATGTTCGTGATTTTCATAATTTCAAATTCCCCTAATCTTAAGTTATTTTCGAAGTTAACAGTTTTCGTCATTAGATTCGACTGCTGACCCATATATTCCCGTCTGCTGACCTATATATTACCGTGATATGATACAATTAACTTATACAAATTTGTTATTTTTGTCAAATAGCAAAAGTTAAGAAAAATATATTTATAAACTACTGCATCCTAACTCTACTCTTGTATTTATTCGACAAAAAAGCTGATAGACCTTCAGTACCTCGGGTACTTTGTCTACAAGTTGAACCCCCTTGTGAAACAAGGGGGTTGGACATTTGCATATTCGTTGCAATCGAGTACTTCATTGTTCGCTCGCATTGATGTTACTCGACGTGGTGTCGCTCACTACTATTGGTGCACTCTTCGAGTACTTCATTGTTCGCTCGCATTGATGTTA
>CALBTX010000180.1 GCA_937967685.1 uncultured Bacillaceae bacterium
GGCCTGACGGTCATAGAACTCAATTTTATCTAAAGGAGTGGATTTTCAATGCGATCCGATTTAGTTCTTAAGGGTGTGATTCCGGCGAATTTAATTGCCTTTGATGAAAATCTAGACATCGACGAGAAAAACTATCGGCGTCATTTGCGTTACATTGCGGATACAGAAGGTGTCAGCGGCCTGACTACAAACGGTCATGCAGCCGAAATTTCGACTTTAACCCTTTATGAGCAGCAGAAAAGCCTCCAAATTACGTTAGACGAAGTGGGCGGAAAAATGCCGGTGATTTGCGGCGTTTATGAAGACGGCACGGCCAAAGCGGTCGACATCGCTAAAATGGCTGAGGCTGAGGGAGCCGATTGTTTGTTGATTTTCCCTTCCCAAGGTTTTGATCTTGGTGGTCGGTTGCGTCCGGAAATCGCCTTTCAACATTATGCAACCATTGCCGAGGCGACAAACTTACCGATGATTGCTTTTGTCTACCCGGTTACATCCGGGATGCACATTCCGACCGAACATCTGCTCAAAATTTGTGAAGAGATTGACAATGTCATTGCCATTAAAGAGTGGTCCAACGATATTACAACATATGAACGGAATTATCGCTTGCTGAAAGCGTTGGATAAAGACATATCTGTATTGACGAGCTTCAGCAAATCACTGTTAGCCACGCTCTGTATTGGGGCGGATGGCATTCTTTCCGGTCATGGAAGCTTGATCGCCGATTTGCAGGTTGAACTATTCAATGCCGTGCAGGCGGAAAACTTGACGAAAGCCCGTGAAGTGGCCGACAGAATCTTCCCGTTGGTCGAAGTGTTTTACGCTGATCCGTTCGTTGATATGCACAATCGGATGAAAGAAGCGAACGTGATGCTGGGCAGAATGGAGAAAGCGTTTGTGCGCCCGCCGCTGCAGAAGCTGTCGGAGGCAGAATTGAACAGAATACGTCAAGTGATCACGGAAGCGGATTTACCCCGATTATAAGCTTTGGAGTAAAACATGAAGGGAGTGCAGAGGTACATGCTGCCGAAACAATCCAAGCTATCTAACCAACCATTACATGAAGCCGTTCAATCAAAAGGACATATTCAACCAGCCCTTCAAGCATCTGTTTTAATTGCTGTAAGTGTGGCGCATTTGCTCAATGATATTATGACGCATGTCATTCCGGCGATGCTCACTTTGCTGCAGAATGCTTTCCAGCTCTCTTACACCCAGTTAGGTGCCATTGTCATGGTCAATATGATCAGCACTTCCTTCATTCAACCAGTGTTCGGTTATATTTCCGACCGAAAACCTATTTTTTGGCTGATGTCAGCTGGGACGCTGACTGCTGGACTCGGTTTGGTGCTGCTTGCTGTTGCCCCATCGTATCTGTGGGTTTTGGCGGCCGTAGCGCTCAGCGGTATCGGTGCTGCGGCTTTTCACCCGGAAGCAGGCCGTACGGTGTATTTAGCTTCCGGTCAAAACAAAGGATTTGGGCAGTCCGTTTTTCAAGTGGGGGGGAACATAGGACAATCACTTGGGCCGCTGATGATTCCTCTTTTCCTGGTTTATACCGGTGTCGGCGGTTCATGGCTGTTTATTTTTATCGCCCTGTTGGGGTCCTGGCTGGTCTACAGGACGATCCCCTGGGTGAAACAGAGAGTGGCCATAGAAAACAGAGAAAGCACAACAGTCCGGAAAGGGCCCGATCGTGTTTATTCCGCGATGCTTCTCACGATTGTGACGATCTTGCGTTCAACGGTTGTCGTAGGTCTATCCAGTTTCTTGCCTCTTTACTATGTGAACATATTAGATATGGATATCGGTTTGGCCAATACGTACATTTTCATCTTTTTGTTTGCTGGTTCGGTAGGAACCTTTTTAGGAGGTCCGGCGGCGGACAAGTGGGGAAACAAAAAAATGATGGTTTGGACGATGCTGCTTTCCATTCCTTTTTTGATTTGGCTGCCTTATGCTCGGGGAGGCATCGCTATTTTAGTGATTACGATCCTCGGTTTCTTCTTGCTTTCCACAACAGCGATCAGCGTGGTGTACGGTCAGAAGATGATGCCCGGCAAAGTGGGGATGGTCACTGGATTAATGATCGGTTTTGCTTATGGAACGGCGGGAGTTGGGATTTCCCTCTTAGGTTATTTAGCGGATATCTGGGGGATCAGTATTATGTTTTCCATTTTATCTGTTCTGCTTATAATCGGGTTTATACTGACCCTTTTTTTACCCAAAGACAAGGATTTAGATGCATCTGTCGCACCTTAATCTGATTGGACGATTGAGTTTAAATAATGCCGATTGAGTTCAAATAATGGCAGACTCACAACGTTAAATGACGGCCGTGAATGTGACCCTGCAAGAAAAAATGTGAGGAGGATATGATTTGAAAGGCAAAGTCATCAAACATTCCGAAATGCAACCTTCATATTGGCGTGACGGCGTTAAAACAGTCGTTTGGTCGGCGGATACGAACGGGGCACACAACTTAATGATGTGGGAGCAGTTGATCGATGTTGGTTATGGCGCCCCCATTCATTGGCATCCCTCTGAGGAACATTTGACTTTTTACAAAGGCCGGGCTGAGCTGTATATAGACGGGGAAAAACAGATCGTAGAAGGGCCTGCGACAGCGATCATTCCGAAAAGGGTGAAGCATGGTTTTAAAAACATTGGTCCCGGTGAGCTGCATGTGATCATTGCGATGTCAGAAAGCGTCTTTGAAGCATTTTATGAGCATGATCCAGGTGTCGTCTGGAGAGCGTTTGAAGGTGATGATGGGAGTAAGCAAAGGGCGGTCAAACTTGTCGAAGAATAGCCAGATGAAGACAAATTTTTAAAAAAGGATGGCCCGGGAAGCTCCCACCTCTAAGCGTTAGCTTAGGGGTGGGAGTATTCATCTGCATATCGTTATCAGGCAATGACGACATTTATAAAACAAAATAAGTTACAATAAGCATAGAATATGACATGCCATTCAAAAAACGAAAGCAAAGTAAGGGGAGGATCACATGGAAAATGTCGTCATTGTCAGTGGTGTCAGAACACCGATCGGAAGTTTTGGAGGCGCATTCAAAAATGTCAGTGCTTCCGAATTAGGAGCGGTTGTCATTAAGGAAGCTGTCCGACGGGCAGGCATTCAACCGGACATGGTGGATGAGGTCGTCATGGGATGTGTCGGTCAGATCGCCGAAGACGCTTATTTGGCCCGTGTCAGTGCGATAAAGGCGGGTTTGCCGATTGCAACAACGGCACAAACGGTGAACCGCTTGTGTTCCTCCGGGTTGCAAGCGATCGTCACAGGAATGGCGGCCATTCAGACGGGCATGGCTGAGATCGTCGTAGCGGGAGGGGCTGAAAATATGAGCCGCTATCCGTACATGACCCGTGAGGCCAGATGGGGTCTGAGAATGGGGGATCAGTCCTTCCAAGACGTATTGACAACGGTCCTATCCGACCCGTTTGAAAACATTCATATGGGTGTCACAGCGGAAAATGTGGCTCAGGAATTTAATATTTCCAGAGAAGAACAGGATCGCTTCGCTTTCGAAAGTCAGCGAAAAGCTGTCCAGGCCATTGAATCCGGTAAATTCAAGGAACAAATCGTTCCGGTGAAAGTAAAGGACAGAAAGGGAAAAGAAAAGTGGGTGGACACGGATGAACACCCTAAAAAAGAGACAACCCTTGAAGCTTTGGCCCAGCTGCGGCCGGTATTTAAAAAAGACGGCACCGTCACGGCAGGAAATGCCTCAGGGATCAATGACGGGGCTGCCGCGGTTGTCCTGATGTCGGCCTCGAAAGCAGAAGAACTCGGTCTAAAACCGCTGCTGCTCATCACAGGGGCGGGTGTTGCCGGTGTTCGCCCTTCTCATATGGGCACAGGGCCGATTCCTGCCGTTGAAAAAGTGTTGCAACGCACAGGCTTGACGTTGGAAGAGATAGACCTGATTGAATCCAACGAGGCATTCGCAGCTCAAGCGCTCGCCGTTTCCAAAGAATTGGGATTTTCGGCGGATCAAGTCAATGTCAACGGTGGCGCGATTGCCCTTGGTCACCCCGTAGGTGCGACCGGTTGCATCATCACGGTGAAATTAATGTATGAAATGCTGGCCCGCAAGGCAAATTACGGCTTGGCCACATTATGTATTGGCGGTGGTCAGGGATTGGCTGTCGTCTACAAAAATGCTCAGATGTAAACGAGCCGTCCATCTCTGTCGGTGT
>CALBTX010000181.1 GCA_937967685.1 uncultured Bacillaceae bacterium
GGCCACAAAAACAAACAAGAAAAAAAACTTTTTAGGCACAATGTTCTCCCCTCTCCAAATAGTTCGCTCACATCAAGTAAGCCTTCATCATCATAAGCGTAATCGCGCCAATCATCGTCTTCACAAACATGACCCACCGAAACATGGCTTCGCGTTCATCATCTTTGTTCATCTTCTTTTTGTCTTGTTCATCTTTCATCTTTTTTGTCTTGTTCATCTTTCATCTATTTTTGTGTTCATCGATCATCAGTCAGACGCTCACCTCCTGCCTAAAAGATAAAAAACCCTTCACTCGCGAAGAGAGAAGGGTTTGAATCAACCTTAAATTTCTCATCTTCGGAATGAGTCAGCCATTCCTCTGAAATTGGCACCGTGCACGGTGTGCCGGTTGCCGAGGAGTCATTGGGTCAGTCCCTCGTCCTCTCTGGATAAGAAATTTCCTACTATTCTGCTGTGAATATGATGGTATTATACCACAACCAACGGATTCGTCAACCACTTTTTCACCGATTGTCAAATCCATTTTGTCGACCTGACAGGCATGACATATGTTATGATGATAAATGAGTCAAATCTTTCACGTCAAACTCATTCAAGTCAAACGGCGGTGTGTCAATGATGGCAGCACAGAGCGCCTATCCAGAAGCGTATATCGAGTTTCTCGTTGCTTTTCATGCGCAACGTGATTATTATGAATGCCATGAAATACTGGAAGAACATTGGCAAAAACAGGGGCGCACCGAAACCATATGGGTCGCCCTCATCCAAATGGCCGTCAGTCTCTATCACCAGCGAAGGAAAAATTTTCCCGGCGCATTAAAACTGATGCGTTCCGCTTATGACAAGCTGCTCCACGAAAAAGAGCACTTGGATGAACTTGGGCTTGATATACGGCAGACGCTCAACATCGTGCAAAATCAAATCAACGCCATTGAAAAACAGCAGCCTTACTGCAGTATCGCTTTGCCGATAAACGATCCCGCTCTATTAAACCGCTGCCAACAACTTTGCAGGCAGCGCCGACTCATTTGGGGAGCGCCAAGCGACATGGCAAATGAGCAGCTGATCAATAAGCATATTGTCATCAAACAACAGGACCGCGCTTGAAAAAACGCTTTGACTTACTCTGTTCTCACTGCTTTTGCTATAATGGGATTGGCATACATCACCATAAATTCAACGACTGCTCGCGTTGTACTTTTGACTACATTGTCGCTGAGGAGGATAGAGAAATGAACATTTATAAAAGCACCGGTTTTGAGTGTGAAAAAGCATTGCCCAATTCTCCGGAGGATCTGTTTAATCAATCGGAAGTCATTTATGATCTCAACGGGGACAGACGCACGCTGACTGTCATCTACTTGAGATATTTTGATGAATACCTGAAAGAGCAAGGCATTTATGACGCGGAACAAACCGGCGTGCCTTTCTACGAAATCGCTGCCTTGCTGATCATCATGAAGCAAAAGGAATTTGATGACGGAAGACGTTTATTTTTTAATGATACGAAAGCATTCCTAAACGCCTTTAACCAGGAAGATATCGACGAAGCGCTCTCCTTGCACCGTCCGCAATCAGCCTGATGTTTTTTCAAGTCATGGGTTGGGTATAGCTAATAGTATAAACGGAGGTGTACCCAACATGACAAAGCGAAAAAAAGACTTGGACCATGAGGGACGGGCAAAATATGAAGTGGATATCGACCGCATGGTCAATGAAGGATTGGGCCGTGGAGAGATGAGTCGTGCCGCGGGCTATGTCGGCCGGACAACGACCGACTGGACCTTGGCAGAACAGGAACAAAAAGCGAACGACGCTAAAAACAAAGCGGACAAAAAATAAATGATCGACAGAAAACAGGCGGGAAAAAACAAAGTTGTGAGAACAGGAGACAAAGCTGGCTCTTTTAGGGAGCCAGCTTTCTAAATCTTTCTTATGCTTACTTAATCTTTCTTATGCTTTCTAAATCTTTCTTATGCTTTCTAAATCTTTCTTATACACCTGTTTGCCGATCAGCCTGACTCAGCTTGTCTGAGAGAAGTTGAATGGAAAACGTTAATGCTTCCAGCTTGCTTTCGATTCTGGTCAACAAATAAAATGTCACCGCGATCGGAAAGCCGATTTCTGCGATTAACGGCATCCAGTCCATTCTGCTCACCCTTTCTGGCCTTAGCTCAGTTCAATGTCTTCAACCGTACGTTCGACAATTCTGGCCCCCTTCTTGGCGACCAAATCACCCCCCGAAGAGAAAAAGACGTTTCGAGAAAGCACTTCATCCATCACTTGAGAGATTTGCACCGGATCAGCCGGTTCAACCGGGGCTTCCAAACTGATACGGACTGTTTTCCCTTCTTCATTTTCAAAAAGAAGTTCCAAGTTTCTAGCCATCGCTTTCACCTCCGACCTTTCTTTTTTTGCAGCGGCCTGCGCGCGCTTTCGCCATCCACCCAGCTTCAACAGCGCTGTTCATGAGCCCTTTGCTTTGTTTCACATGACACTTCCGTCATTACACTTCCGCCATTACACTTCCG
>CALBTX010000182.1 GCA_937967685.1 uncultured Bacillaceae bacterium
CATCCCGCTTACGTCATTATTGGGGCGCTGATGTACGGAGCGCTTTTTATGGGCGGGGTCTTCTAACGGCGGCATCTTCTGCTGGTTTTGCTCGTGCTGTTTAAATTTTCCGCACATCTGTCCTTCCCTTTTCGCTGAACATAATAACGGTATACGCATCTGTCGAGCGTGCGACGCTCAAATTTCTGTCTGAATAGCAACCTTTGGACATGATGTGCCTGACAACGTTTGACAGCGCTTGACATAGTTTGACAGCGCCTGAGAAAAGGGGAGCAGAAGATGAATGGGCAACGCTTGAAACGGCTTTTATATATTTTGGCCGGAGCAGCCGTTATGGCCGGCATCGCTTTATACACCGCCGAATTTGAATATGTTTATCTCCCGCCTGAAAACAACATTTATGTGCCGTCTAACAATAAGCAGCTGCTGACGGAAGAGGGGGCAGGACGGGGCCGGCACGTGGATTTCTCCGCTCAGGACGAATCAGCCGGTCGGGATGAGCGTGAAGAGGAAAGAAGCAGTGTGGAGAAAGAAAGCCCAGTGGCTTACGACGTTTGGGGAGAACATATCACCGCCGAAGAGGCGGCCCGGCTGCTCCAGACGGCAGAAGGGCAGGCTTATCTGTCTCCTGCAAACGGGGCAGTGGCCATTGACCGTGAGTTTATAGAAATGGGCAGAGAGCAATTTTACAACGAAACATTCGGCAATGAGGTGTTTCTGACAGACATTGTCGGCCTGTTGAACGGTCCGCTGACCTTTGCCAATATCGCTAAAGCCATTATCGCATTGAACGGGGAAGCGACGGATAATTTGCGGGTTGCATTGGCTGAATCAGTGACCATCGGCGGGAAAAGATATGCCAAAGGGGAAAAAATTGACACAGGCCTGGATGTGCCCAAAGGCGCGAGGACCCCGCTGGGCATGCCCGTTAAAGTAGCTGACGGCAGAGTGAGAGCCGGTGTCAGCTGTGCAGCCTGTCACGCCACTGTAGACCGTGAGTCCGGAAAAGTTATCGAGGGCGCTCCCAATGCCAATTTGAATACCGGTCTGCTACTCGCTTTAGCCACGAATTCGGCAGCGTATTTCACGAATAGTGAGATCAAAGCGTTAGAGGATTACATCAGCAAAGACGGTCCCACAGTGGAAACATCGAAGGGTACGCAAGCCGCGCTACCAGACCCCGTCAAACTGGAAAAAGCGGTGGATGAAGTTTTGGTCAAGTGGCCGGCCGGCAATTTCGATTCCACCATTGATATGACGGGCAACCCGTCTCAAATTCCTGACTCCTTCACCTGGGGAGACCATCCTTACGGGTGGAGCGGATTTGCCATGGCCGGCCCGTTCCGGGGGCTTAGTGTGTTCAATAACAATGTTCACGCCCAAAATACGGACACGTTGTCTTTGGCGGATCAAAGCCAAGCCTTGTTTGATGTGGACAAGGAAGTATTTATCGGGACTCTGCTGCAAAACGCCGCTCATCCCCAATTTCGATATGATCCTCACTCGAATGAAAAACCGTCACAATTTTTGGCGTCCGTGGATCCGACTCCGGGCAGTCCAGGGATCAATGAAAATATAAAACTCCCTTCTTATCCCAACATCACGTTGATGGTCCCCAACGGTTCGTTCAGCAGCTCGCCGGGATTCAATGTGGCCGAACAGGTCAATGCCCTCTCCGCTTTTCAAAATTCGCTTCATTCCCCGCCGCCCAAAATGAAAATCGAGCGGGAGAAGGTTGAACAGGGGCGAAAAGTTTTTGAAAAAGCTGGCTGTTCTTCGTGTCATGCCGGAAAGGCTTATACGAACAACCGGATTATGTCCGTCGAGGAAATTGGCACCCAACCCAAACGGGCGGCTGCCCTGAAAAAAACCGAGAAAATCTTTGCCGAGGCACAAATTTATGCTCCCAATACGCCCGTTCCGGTGCCGGACGATGCCCAAGTATTGCATGTTCCGACGGACGATTTGGCTGAAGAGCAGATCCGGCTGGCGTATGCCCGTGA
>CALBTX010000183.1 GCA_937967685.1 uncultured Bacillaceae bacterium
TCAAATCCCAGAATACTGGATCGTTGATCCCGGCAATGAATCCCTCGAACAATATGTCCTCAACGGCAAGTATGAACTGCTCAATGTATATGAGCGAGAAGAAACCGTTCAATCTGACCATCTCCCCTGCGTCTCTTTCACCATGGCCCAAATTGTCGATCCAGCCGCTGATATACCGGGGTAGTCATACTTAAAACAACTTTATCAACGATTTGTTTTTCTATTTGTTTGTTCGTCCTCAGAAGCGAATTATAGCAACACATCCCGATTGCAGTCTTTGGAGTAAACGTAAGACAGCTTTTCCCTGCCGACCGCATAAGTAGCCTGAGGCACGTACGGGCCCATAAAAATGTAGTCGCCCTTTTTGACGGGGATCCACTCGTTATCCAAGTTGTAAATGCCCTCCCCTGAAAGCAAGTATGCGCCGTGTTCTTGCACATGTGTTTCAATGAACGGATGGCTTCCTGCCGGATCAAAAGTCAGAATATGGAAGTTCATATCGAAAGCCAAATCATTCGGCAACAAATCTTGCAAATAAACATTGTCCATATCGGCGTAAATCTCAGCTTCAATATTTTCCGCATGTCCGGAAACGACCCAAGGCTGATGGCCTTCAAGCGGCTTATATTTCTGCTTGTACAAAAATAACTTCGAATCCTCTTTGCTCATATTGCGCAAATACATTTTATGACCCGGCGGGCAATACAGATATCCGCTTGTTTGAAGATCAAATGATTCATTCTCGGTGGACGCTTTTACTTTTCCTTGCAATACATAAACAAAAGTTTCGATCTCATCTCCGCCAAACCCCGCAGCATTTTGACCTCCTTCGTGCATCGTCACAACGTAATCGACGAAACTCGCTCCCAGCTTCGGAGAAGCCAGTATGGATATTGTGCAGTTTTCAAATCCGGGAACGACATTGTTGACCAACCCTTCCGGGGGAATCAGTGCGAATTTGCCGTGCTTGATGATGGCCCGGCTGGACAATAGATCTTTGGGATAACCCATAACACATCTCTCCTTCAGTATGTCAGTTTGCAAATTTGTAGAATGCCATGTTTACATGTTTATATGTTTAACACTTCGGTCAATTCCAGCGCAGCGATTTCTATCAGTCGCTCCGAACAGGATGAATACGGATAGGGGGGAGTCAAAATGACGTATCCGGTATATGGAATTGTGCGCAATGCTCGCATCATGGAACGCAAATCGATGTCCCCCTCGAGAGCAGAAACAAAATCTCCCGTGACTTGGCGATAGTTTTTCACGTGCATGGCCACGATGCGTTGACCCAGCAATTGGATAAAATGATCCGGGTAGCCGGTGACCATGGCGTTTCCGTTGTCAAAATAGGCTTGAACGGCCGGATGGTTGATCTCATCCAGAAAGCGAACGAACTCCATCGGACTGGGCAAGAATTTGTTACACACATTTTCTATGCCGATGGTAATTCCCGCGGCGGATGCTTCCGGCGCCAATTTGATAAGGGAAGCCTGTGCCAAATCATAAGCAGACTGGTACGGCTGATCAGCGGTCAACACACCCGGAACGATTTGTATGACTTTCGTTCCCATCTCCGCAGCCAGTTCTATCATCCGCATGGCGATGTCCTCGCCTTTTTCACGCAGCCTTGTGTCATTGGAAGAAAGCGCGTAATGGTTGAAAAGTCCCGTGGATATGGAAGCGAGTTCCAAACCGCTGTCCTTGATCCTTTGGGCAAGCATCCTTGCCTCAGCAGGAGTTGTCTCCGCAGTTATTTTTCCTTCCCCTTCACGAAAATTGAGTTCCACCCCATCGAATCCCGCTTTTCCTGCCGCTTGCAGAAACGTTTCCGTGTCCATAGCAGGGATAAATGCAGCATCGCTTAGCCCTTTTTTCATGCAAAAACCCCTTTCTCCATAGGCTCGTTGTCAAATCTAAGTCATCTTTGCCGAATAACTTTGCAATAAGAAATCATAACGGGGAGAAATCGCCACGAACGGAAATCGCAAACGTACCGAACTTATGACAGCATTTCCTCCTTATAAGCGAGGTGATATAACGTACGAATGAGAACCTGTACACCTCTGGCCAAATCTTTTGGATCTGTATATTCATGCGGTGAATGACTAATCCCTCTTCGGCTGGGTACAAAGAGCATCGTTGAGGGCATATGAGCGGCCATCACTTGGGCATCGTGACCAGCCCCGCTGTGCATCATTTTGTAACTGATCCCGCTCTGCTCGCATTGTTCCTTCAGTACAATGGCGAGACGTTCGTCCATTGCAACCGGAGCGGTATCCACCCACTGATCGATCTCAATCTTTACGCCGACTTGCCGGGCAATCTGTTGCATATCGGCAAGCGCCTGATCGGTAAAGTCCTCCAGTTCCCCTTGATCAATATGTCGGACATCCAGCGTGAACGTCGCTTGTCCGGGAACAACGTTGGCGATGTTCGGTTGAAGATTGATTTTGCCCACGGTAGCTACGAGCGGTTCTCCGTGTGCTACAGCCAGCTCATGCACCGCTTGAGCCATGCGGAAAGCGGCTTGGCCGGCGTCTTTGCGGTATTTCATCGGCGTCGTTCCAGCATGATTGGCCTCGCCTGTGACGACGATCGTATATCGTCGCTGGCCGACAATATGACGAACAATACCGACCGACTTCCGCTCCCTTTCTAACACACCGCCTTGTTCCACATGCAGCTCGATAAACGCTTTCAAATCGGATCGGACCCGCTGCGATTGGGGAGGAAAATCGAAGCCGGCCTGATGCATGGCCTCCACAAAGGGGATGCCGTCAAAATCATGCACGTTGCGCATATCTTCCACGCTATACTCCCCGACGATATTGTTCGAACCCCAAAAGGATACTGGAAAGCGGCTGCCTTCTTCTTCGGCAATGGAAACGACTTCAAGATTACGCAATGGCTGCCCATATTTTTCCTGTAAATATTGGATAGCCAAAAAGCCAGCAATGATGCCGTACTGACCGTCATATAAACCCCCATTTTTGACGGTATCGATATGCGAACCCGTTAAAATCGTTTCCTCTTTGTACCGGGATCCTTGCAGTTGACCGAACAGATTGCCGATCGCATCATAGTGGACCTCCAGCCCTGCTTCCAGAAATAATTTTTCCAATGCTTTTTGGGCAGCCAACCATTCCGGTGTGTAAAGCAAACGGGATATACCCCCTCCCGGATCCTTGCCAAAAGCGCCCAACCATTCCAGCAGGTGACCGATCTTTTCTTCAATATGTAATTCAATACGCATCATCCCGCCCCCTCATACCGAACATATTGAGCAACAACACAACCCATTCTTTTTATATATAGCAGGCCTATTTTCAATATAATCCTCTTCGTTGATGAAATCATTGTTAATAGTAAACAAAAATTGTTTTGAATTTTATATATTTTTAACGTAAAATAAACCCAAATCGGATGAGTTGGTTGTCCTTTTTCCATGAGACAGCAGGGTCGAGGAGGAGCGATCAATGAAAACCGTCAAAGATTTATTTATTTTGGAAGGCATGAAAGACAGTACGGTTTTAGCCGGTCATCAGGGTCTGACACGCCCTGTGCGGTTCGTCAACATTTCGGATACACCGGATGTGATTAAAATTTTGAATAAAGATGATTTGCTTTTAACGACCGCATATCCTTTCCAAAATCAAACACCCAAATTGCGCCGCTTAATCGAACAGATGAACGCCCTCCGTTGTGCGGGAATCGTCATTCGGATTGACCGATTCTTAAAAGAATTGCCTTTGGAAGTGAAAAGGGTGGCCGATCAGCTGTCCTTCCCTGTCATTAATTTGCCCCCGCAATATACGTTGGGCGAAGTATCTCATTATATCCTTAATTACTTAAATAACGACAAAGCTGAGAAACTGTACTATGCGCTCCATGTGCACAATAAATTTTCCGAAATGATGTTCAAAGGTTACGATCTCCCCTCTCTCGTTGAACAATTGGGGCAATTTCTCAAACGCCCCGTCTTGTTACTGAATCACCGCGGGGAAAAAATAGCCGGTCATCATGATTTCCGGAAAACGTCCATGCAGTACATAGAAAGAGAAGTGATAGAAAAAGCTCAAAAAGATATTGTTGCAGCCCGAAAAGGAACCACGTTTGAGATTGCTTCCGAATCATACCGTACCGTGACCACTTTCCCGGTAAAAACCCAACATCGCTATCCGAGTGTCTTGCTGATTTTCGACGCAAAGTCTTTGCCTTATCCCGCTTCCCAAATGGCTATCAAACAAGCCTGTCATGTCATTTCCTTTACACTCATCAAAGAACAAGCGATAGAGGAAAATTCAAGACTGTTCAAAAACAACTTTTTTGCCGATCTGATTGAAGAGCGAATCCATTCAGCACAGGAAATCGTCAACCGTTCCGAACATTATGGCCTGAAAGCGAACATGAAAACCGTTTGTATCGTCTGTCACATAGATGAAGATGAGAATGAGGGAACTCTCCACGAAAATCAGAGGAGAGAACTGCATAACAGCATTTACGAGCATCTCGAAGACGCCCTGGTGAGCAGCCGTCTGCAGGGGACCTTATTTATCAGAGAGAGATACATTGTGCTGTTGATCCAATTTCCTCATTACACGGAAAAAGAAATGAAATCTGTGCAATCTTTTTTGGAGGATGTACAAAACCAACTTGAAGGGCACATTCCCGTTTCATTCGGTGTCAGCAACCAAATTCAAGCGCTGCAAAATGTTTCGACCGCCTATGAAGAGGCTGTTGAAGCGTTAAAAAGCGGCTATGACCTGAACATGTCCGGCTTCATTAAATTTTACAGAACGAGAGAGATTAAGGAACTGCTGGGGATGATCCCCCGGAAATTTTTAAGCGAATTCTATGAAAACACGTTGAAATCACTGGCCTATTCCCAAACGAAGGAAGATCTGGAATTGGTCAAAACGATCCAGGTCTATCTGGATTCGCAATGCGAAATATCGGAAACATCCAGGAAATTGTACGTGCACAGGAACACGGTCAAGTACCGCATTGAAAAAGCAGAAGCCTTGCTGAACCGCGATTTAAGAGACCCCTCGGATTCTCTGCGCATTCGCGTAGCCCTCCTGATCGGCTCCTTCATTCAGGATTAACCCGTCCACTGCATGGCTTGAGCAATGATTAAGAAAACAATGGCCGCACTACTCATATTATTCCTCAAATATGGTTCCTTTTTTAAATTTGGAATTTTTGAACGCAAATTTCATTAAAAGGAGATATGATATCCCTGAAGTGATCAGGCCTAAGATCCAAGCGAGATCCACTTGAATAAATGCCGCTCCGGCACCTATAAACAGGGCGATTAAGGCACATTCGTTATACCCGACAAACATACCGTCTTCATCGTACAGCTCCGTGATGTTCACTGTTCTCTTTCTTAAGATATAATATTCGACTAAAAGAATGGCAATGATTGGCCCTAAAAACGCAGAGTAAATCAAAATGAATAAATCGAGTCCTCTGGCATTATCTTCTTTCACAAGAATCCATGGGAAAGACGCAATCGCCAGCAAACCAACAACGGTCACGGAAATTTTATATTTTGCTTTCGTCAGCAGTGTAAATACATATGCTGGTGGGACGATATTGGCGATCATGTTTGTTGCAATCACCGCCAGGATGATAAAAACAGAGATCACTACTGTAAAATAAGGATTATCCAAAACGATCGGTAATGCTTGTGCAGGATTTGTCATCCCTGTCACACTGGCCAGCATCACACCGACCATCAGCACAAAGCCATATGCTAACGTATTAGGTGTAAAATACAACAGAAATCGCTTGCCGTCGCTCATACCTGCCTTCAGCTCCCTGGAATAATCACACGAATTCAGGAAAATCGCTGCATAGTTTCCTAGGAACACCATGATAAATCCAAAGAATGCCAAACCCCATGTTCCCTCTACCTGTACTAAATTTTGGGCAAGATCCTCTCTGTATGACGTGATCAATATGCCAAACACATACACTAAAGCGATCATAATGGCGGTGGAAGCGACGGTTTCAACCCATTTTATCGCCGTGAACCCATACAATGAAAGCAGGATTTGTATGATTTGTAATACGACAAAGCAAATAAAAATGTTATCAAATGATCCGCTCGTCACAACCTTTAGAATTTCATTGAGGGCGGTACCCCCAATCCAACTCTGAACACCATACCAAATCACTGCTGGAACAGCCCTCAGAAGAGCTGAAATAATCGTTCCTTTAAGTCCAAAAGACATCCGAAGCTGTACGACGTATGGTATGCCTTCCTTATATCCGAGTCTGTCATTTAAAACAAATAAGCTTGATATGATTAAGATTGAAACAATGGCTGCCGCAAGTGATTGAAAAAGGTTAAGGGTTGCCGTTCCCGCTATAACAATGCTGGCTCCAAGCGTCATATTCCCCATATTTGTACCATCACCCGCCCACATGAACATATATGAAACGGGACCAACAGTTCTATCTTTTTCGGTGTTGGGCATTAATGATTCATCTAAACTCGTATTGTGGGGGAGCTGTAGGTCGTTAGCAATTTTCGGACTTGTCGACATGGTCATTCACTCCTCGTCATGAGTTCTCCTATCGGTTCACCGATAATACCTCTGTCAACATCAAAAACTTCATTTCCGCGCACGAAAGTTTTTGTAATTCTACAGTTTATCTCGCGCCCTTCGTAAGGGCTGAATTTATTCTTATAATATAAATCTTCTCTTTTTAAGCGATACGATGCATTGGGGTCTAATAAAATCATGTCCGCGTCTTTTCCAAGCGCAATCTCTCCTTTGTTCTGCAGATTAAAACGTGCAGCCGGCGTTGTGGCAATGAACTCGACAAATCGATTGACCGAAAGCCCTCTCCCTTTTACAGCAAGATCAAACATTAAATCAACACTATTTTGGCAGCCGCTAATCCCACCCCAGGCTTCAAAAATATTCCCCTGCTTCAAATCTTCCGTACACGGTGAATGGTCAGAAGCTAACCAATCAATATGACCATTGAGGAGGTCTTGCCATAGCTTTTCTTGATCTTTTTTTCTCCGTAATGGCGGGGCGCATTTTGCTTTATTGCCAATGTCAACAAACTCTTCCGCACTAATCGCAAAATAATGAGGACAAGATTCAAGGGTCACATCAAGCCCTTCCGAACGGGCTTTTAAAATTTCGTGAACAGCTTCAGAACTGCTGATATGTGCCAAATGAAGCCGACAGCCGGTTTCTTTGGCAAAAAATAGCGCACGCCTGACGGCTTCCACCTCTGTAAAAACGGGACGTGAGTCCACATAGTCCATGACAGTCGTTTGACCGTTTTTAATTTTCTCTTCTGCCAGCTTATCTGTAATGGAGGCATTTTCCGCATGGATGCATAATATGTGACCTAATTCCGCTAATTTTTTCATCCCTTGATACAATGAATAGTCGTCCACATTGACAAAATCTCCAGGTTGATCACTTCCACAAGTTGCCATGAAGCATTTAAAAGCCGGAACACCGGCATTTGCCAGATCTTCTAAATCCTCAAGGTTATGCGGCACAAGACCCCCATAAAATGAATAATCGACATAGTTCTTCCCTTTCGCCGCTTCGAGCTTGAGTTTAAGAGCAGCAGTATTCGTTGTTGCGGGCAATGCATTAAGAGGCATTTCTACATAACTCGTTGTACCTCCGGCCGCCATCGCTTTGGTCCCCGTTTCAAATCCTTCCCATTCTGTCCGTCCTGGTTCACTGAGGTGCATATGTGTATCAACCATTCCAGGCATCACATATTGTCCCGATGCTTGAACAATATGCTTAGCTTCCTCATCAATTTCATCGGCTATGACGGCGATTTTCCCGTTTTTTACTCCTACATCAGCCCTACGAACACCATCACGGAAGACAACATGACCATCTTTAATAATTAAATCCATTTCCATCAACACCTTTTTTGAATATTTACAACATTAAAAATAAAGTGTTGGTAACGCTTCCAACAAGTTGCCCGGGCATTCCGAAGCAAACATGTTCTGAGCAAGCACTTTAAATTTATATTAGTTTAACTCTTTCAAAAAATCATTATCATTTTTACACAAAACAAACACATCCGTTTGTGCATCATCAATAACTGTAAAATGGAGAACATACTCCAAACACCGCTCCATGTAAAAATAAAAATCCATGCCGCTAGCTTTCGCCCAGCATGGATTCATAAAGTTTTTATCCTGTTCATTTTGAGTCGTTTAACGAAACAGCGCATCAATTAAACGACATATTTCTCCGCTTCGATCAACCGGTTGGCGATATCCCGCTTAATACTGACGGTATTCAGCGGGGTATGGCGAGTCAATTTGCGGAGCATGGAGAGCATCGTCCGCAGTGTATCCCCCTCCTCCAGCGCTGCCAAACATTCTTTAGCCAGCTGTTCGATGTGCTGAAAAGCTTCCTGAGCGTAGACCCGGGTGTAGTCGAGCTTCTGTGCTTCTTTTTCCAGCCCGTTGGTTTGAATGGCTTTTGCCGTTCTTAAAACGACGCTTTCCAGGGCATAAATTTCAATGACCATATCAGCGATATGTGCAAGCAGCTCTTGTTCTTTTTCCAGTTTTTCTGCATATTTCTGTACGCCTGAGCCGGCGACCATCAAAAAGATTTTTTTGGCCATCTCCAAATGTTGTTTCTCCTTGGCTAACGGTTCGTCTTCGTTCACTTCCTCGGGCATGAGCATCATTAATTCTTCCTGCAGGCCGCTGGCAGCGGAGAGCAAATCCAGTTCGCCCTTCATTGTTTTGCGCATCAGCGTCCCCGGAATGAGCAAACGGTTGATTTCGTTCGTTCCTTCAAATATGCGGTTAATCCGCGAATCGCGGTACATGTTCTCCACTTCATACTCGGACATATATCCGTATCCGCCGTGAATCTGCACCGCCTCATCGATGACGTGATCAAGCGCCTCCGAACCGAAGACCTTGTTGATGGAACATTCGATGGCGTACTCGGCGATCGCTTTGGCGACCTCGGCGCCGTTTTCCAGCTGTTCTTCATCTAAGAGGCTCATTTTGGCTTCGATTAACCCCCCGGTACGGTAAACCATACTTTCATTGACATATGTTTTGATGGCCATGTCAGCCAACTTGGATTTAATGAGGTTAAAGTTGGCGATGGCCGTATTAAACTGCTTGCGTTCTTTGGCATATTTGACAGCCAACTCGAGAGCCCTTTTCGTCGAGCCGACGCAACCGACGGCCAATTTATAGCGTCCGATATTTAAAATATTAAAAGCGACGACATGACCTTTGCCGATTTCCCCTAAGACATTTTCGACAGGCACTTTCGCTTCGTCTAAAACCAAAGTTCTGGTCGAAGAACCTTTGATCCCCATTTTTTTCTCTTCCGGACCGGTCGATACGCCTTCCGCTTCTCTTTCAACGATAAACGCGGTAAACTTCTCCCCGTCCACTTTGGCGTAAACGATAAAAATATCGGCAAAGCCGGCATTCGTGATCCATTGTTTTTCGCCTGTTAGCAAATAATAGTTTCCACATTCGCTAAGTTTGGCCGTTGTTTTTGCACCCAAAGCATCAGACCCTGACGTCGGCTCAGTCAGCGCATAAGCCGCTATTTTTTCGCCTGTAGCCAATGCCGGCAAGTATTTTTTCTTTTGCTGTTCGTTGCCGAAGAAGACGATGGGCAGCGTGCCGATGCCGACATGGGCCCCATGACTGAGGGCGAACGACCGGGCCAAGGCAAAATATTCGGAGATTAAGGAGGAGCTGATTTTATCCAAACCAAGCCCACCGTATTTCTCGGGCACATCGGCCCCGAGCAGGCCCAGTTCCCCGGCCTGTTTCAAAAGCCGTGGATGATGTTCAAAATTTTGTCGCTCTATTTCATCGAGTACCGGCAAAACTTCGTTGCTGACAAACTCTTTTGTCGTTTGCCCGATCATGCGCTGTTCTTCACTGAATTCTTCCGGCGTAAAAATTTGTTCGCTGGTCACCTCTTCGATCAAAAAACCGCCGCCGCGGACAACATCTTTGACATTAGACACCGCAATCCCTCCTTAGTTTGTGGTGATCACCTCTGTGACCGGTTGTGGGGAACACACCTGTGACTCTCTCTAGAGCTGTTCAAAAAAGTAAAAAATTCGCTCCAACTACTCCGACAGTTCGAATACACCTGCGGCACCCATCCCTCCGCCGATGCACATCGTCACAACCCCGTATCGTTCTCCCCGTCTCTTCATTTCGTACAATAAACTGAGTGTCAGTTTTGTTCCGGTTGCGCCCAGCGGATGTCCTAAGGCAATGGCCCCTCCGTTCACATTCACTTTCTCTTCATCAAGGCCAAGCTCACGGATGACCTGAATGGATTGCGAAGCAAAAGCTTCATTCAGTTCAAACAAACCGATATCCTCAAGCGAAAGGCCAGCCATGTTCAACGCTTTCGGAACAGCGCTGACGGGACCGATGCCCATCACATCCGGATCCACGCCGCTCACTGCAAAAGATTTAAAAGTTAATAATGGTTGTACCCCCAGTTCGTCAGCTTTCTCCCGGCTCATGACGACCACCGCCGCCGCTCCGTCACTCGTTTGCGAAGCATTTCCGGCAGTGACGCTTCCCTGTGGATGAAAGGCCGGACGCAACCCGGCCAGCACTTCTGCCGTCGTCTCCGGCCGGACTCCTTCGTCCGTATCAAACACAAACTGTTTTTCCTGCACTTTTCCCTGCTCATCCACATAACGCTCTGTCACACGAACAGGAACGATTTCTTCTTTGAAGTGTCCTTTTTCAATGGCGGCATGGGCCCTTCTGTGGCTTTGAACGGCGAAGTCATCCTGCGCTTCCCTGCTCACTTGATACCGGCGAGCCACTTCTTCAGCCGTATGACCCATACTCATGTACGCTTCGGGCATATGCTCCATTAACCACGGATTGGGCGCCAGCCGATGTCCGCCCATCGGTATGCGGGACATGCTTTCCACACCGCCGGCAACGATGACATCAGCGTGACCGAGCATAATTCGTTCGGCCGCATAAGCGATCGATTGCAGACCTGACGCACAAAAACGATTCACGGTCACACCGGGAATATCATTCGGTAATCCCGCCCTTTGTAAAACAATGCGGGCCAGATTCATCCCCTGTTCCCCCTCGGGAAAAGCACAGCCGATAATCACGTCTTCTACGAGAGCAGGATCCACATCTCCCGCCCTCCGCAACGACTCTTGAACAACCAACGCCCCAAAATCTTCGGGACGCACGTGGCGCAATGAACCTTTTCCGGCTTTGGCTACGGGGGTCCTCGCCCCGGCCACGATGACCGCTTCTCTCATGCAAATCCCCTCCTTAGTTTCGCAACGGTTTGCCTTTCGTCAACATATATTGCATTCTTTGTTGAGTTTTTGGTTCCCCACACAAACTCAAAAACGCCTCGCGTTCAATATCCAGCAAATATTGTTCGTCAACGAGCGTACCCGCGGGCAAATCCCCTCCTGCGAGGACATGAGCCAATTTTGTGGCAATCTTGTAATCATGTTCGGATATTTGCCCTCCCGCTTTAAACGTGTACGCTCCCAAAGTCATCACTGCTTTCCCCGGTTCGCCGACAATCCGAATCTTGCGGGGATGCGCAGGCTTATAACCCTCTCGAGCCAGCTGCAACACTTTCTGCTTTGCTTCATAGATTTGATGGCCCTGATTGACGCTGATGCCGTCAACCGGGCGGATGAAATGATACTGCTTCGCATCCTCGGCACTTGTCGATACTTTGGCCATGGCAATCGTTTCAAAGGCAGCATTGACCAGCGCCTGATGATCCGCGTCAACTTTCCCGGGGAGACTGTCTTGCAAGCGCAAGAGCATTTCTTTATTTCCACCGCCGCCGGGGATTAAACCGACCCCGGTTTCCACAAGCCCCATATATGTTTCTGCGGAAGCCTGCAATCTGGCTGCAGGCAGGCAAAATTCGGTGCCTCCCCCGAGGGTCATGCCAAACGGTGCGACGACAACCGGCTTCTCACTGTAGCGGATAGCCGTCGTCGCCTTTTGGAATTGCCGAACCATAAGATCAATCTCCGGCCAATTCCTCTCTTGCGCTTCCATTAAAATGAACATCAAATTGGCGCCCACACAGAAGTTTTTGCCTTGGTTGCCGATGACTAAACCTTCGTAATTTTTGGCAACTTCTTCCAGACTATATTCTAGCATTTGAATGATATCCATCCCGATGGCATTATTAGGGGATTGGAATTCCAGCAAAGCCACCCCATCGCCTAGATCAAGCAAATTGGCCCCGGCATTCTGCTTAATGATGCGATTCTGCTCTTTTAAAGCTTGCAGCGATATCTCTTCCGGCCGGGTTTCAAGCCGGTGGTACTTTCCCTGAGACATATAAAAGAGACGCCCTTCCCTCCGTTGATAAAAATGCGTCTGACCTTCCTCGAGCATCCCTTTCACCCAGTGCGGAACGGTTTCGCCTTCCTCTTCCATCCGGGCCGCCGCTTGCTCCACACCCAGTGCATCCCACGTTTCAAAAGGTCCCATTTCCCAACCAAACCCCCATCTCATGGCCCGGTCAATACTGACGATATCATCGGCGATTTCGTCGACTTTTTCGGCAGAGTAAAGCAAGACACGCTTGAGCACCTTCCAAGCCAATTCACCGGCCCGATCCCGGGCATAAGCCAGCGTCCGCAACCGTTCAGCCAGCTGTTTTTTGCCTTTGCTTTGTTGTAAGGAGGGGGCAGTCAATTTTTTGCGGGGCACATACTCGAACGTATGCACATCCAGCTCCAGGATGACGCTCTCTTTCCCCTGCTTGACTTTTTTGAAAAAACCTTGTCCCGATTTGCTTCCCAGCCAGCCGTTTTGCACCATGTTTCGAATGAAATCCGGCACTTGAAAGACGTCCTTCTCCCATTCGCTGTCTACATGCTGACGGACGTTGTCGGCCACATGGACAAAAGTGTCCAAGCCGACAACATCGAGCGTGCGGAAGGTGGCACTTTTGGGACGTCCCAAGGCAGGACCGGTGACGGAATCGACTTCTCCGATGCTGTAACCGCCTTTAAGCATTTCGTCCACCGTGGCCATCAGCCCGTAAACACCGATGCGGTTGCCTATAAAGTTGGGCGTGTCTTTGGCAAGGACCACCCCTTTACCGAGCGTTTTTTCCGCAAAATTGATCATAAATTGCAAAACCGCTGGATCGGTGTCCTTTGTCGGGATGATTTCCAACAGCTTCAAATACCGGGGAGGATTAAAAAAGTGAGTGCCGACAAAATATTGACGGAACTCTGTAGAGCACTCCGATGTCATCGCTTCCACGGATATACCGGATGTGTTGGTCGATACGATCGTCTCCCCTTGGCGATATGGCTCAATTTGGGCAAAAACTTTTCTTTTCACATCCAAATTCTCAACCACGACTTCAATGATCCAGTCCACTTCTTTCAGCTTCGGCAAATCATCTTCCAAATTGCAGGGGGTGATCAATTCAATGTTTTGTTCAGCAAATAACGGAGCCGGTTTTTGTTTTAGCAATTTCCGGCGATTGTCCGCTGCGATTCGATTGCGCACCGCTTTGTCTTCCAACGTTAGACCACGCTGCTTTTCCTCGGATGTCAATTCATTTGGAACAATATCAAACATGTATACTGGAATACCCACATTGGCCAAGTGCGCAGCGATGCCGGAACCCATCACGCCTGAACCGATGACCGCCGCCTTGCGGATTGAAAAAGCCATGATTTCTCCTCCCTTTTCCAAAATGAATGAGTATTCATTCATAAATTGCCCACATAAACATCAATCGTCCCTAAAAATCTCGTTCATGGTCGCCAGGTCATCTAAACCCTGTTTAATAGATGATATGTAATTTCAAATTTTCTTAATCATAATAATAAAATAAAACAGTGTTGAATTCAATAAAAGGGTTCAAACATTCATGCTCAAAAAAAGATGTGCCCTCTCCAGCACATCGGGCACATCTTTATCCTCCTCCAGGCGCATCATCCGACTTTTTCCGCTGCCGGTAAACAATCCCCAGTACAACAATCACGCCGACAATCGTCAGGAATACATAGCCGTAATCACTGATCGCTTCCCAGATGACGTGACCGTTCATCTTCAACCCTCCCGCCTTTCAACATCTCCAGTTTGTTTCGGATTTAGCTCTTGATCATGGGTTTGGATGCGGGGTTCATTGGCTGGCTCAAGAAAACGCTCGCTGCTCATGTTTAACATGGCCAGCATGGGACAAAAACGGGTCACTCCTTCCGCCACTTTCATCGCCGCAGCGAACGTGACAACGAGCGGAAAACTGCGAAAAGGATGTTTGACCATTTTTGCGGTGCCCCAGGCCACTCCTGTTAAGCCACACGTTATTCTCATGAGCGCATCAAACGTTCCAACGTTTTTTTTCATCTGTCTGAACGCCTCCTGTCATTAGCTGAGCAATACATTTCTTTTTCAACGATGATATCAACTGCTTGTCAGCGATTCACTGCTTATGTTTAGTATAATTCATTCCTTGAAGATCATACACGACGTGATAAAATGACCGACAATCGATCATTTCACTGATTTGTCAAAGTCTCAAGCGGGGTCAGCTTGAACCGGGATAGCAAAAAAGTCATAATAAAGTTACTGATGATCAGAAATGAGGGGTCAGCCATGGGTGAAGAAAGTACGTTTATTAAAGCATGCTACCGTCAGCCGGTGAACCACATTCCCGTTTGGTATATGCGTCAGGCGGGACGTTACGATCCGGATTACCGGAAGATCAAAGAAAAGTACACTCTGTTAGAGATCTGCCGTCAACCCGAACTGGCAGCAGAGGTGACGATGATGCCCGTGCGCAAATTAAGCGTTGATGCGGCCATTCTGTACTCCGACATTATGAATCCCGCAGCCTCGATGGGCATTGACTTTGATATCGTCCCGGGCGTCGGCCCGGTCATTGACAAACCGATCCGATCTAAACAGGATGTCGAACGGTTGAAACCTATCGATGTGGAAAAAGACTTAAACCATGTTTTAAAAACGATTCGCATTGTTCAAGATGAAGTACAAGTGCCCTTAATCGGTTTCGCCGGCGCCCCGTTTACGCTGGCCAGCTATCTCATCGAAGGACGACCTTCACGCAACTACATACGTACGAAACAGCTGATGTATACCGAACCGGACATTTGGCGTCAATTGATGGACAAGCTGGGGCAAATGGCCTGCACCTATTTAAAAGCGCAAATCAAGGCGGGAGCGCAAGCGATCCAATTGTTTGACAGTTGGGTGGGCTCGCTCTCACCCAAAGATTTCAGCCGGTATGTCCTGCCCACGATTACACAAATTTTTGATGAACTGGCCGCTATAGACAATGTCCCTTCCATCTACTTTCCCGGTGTGAGTTCCGGGGAATTGCTCCCATTATTACGCAACATTAAAGCCGACGTGATCAGTATTGACTGGAGAGTCCCTCTCGCCGAGGCGCGCAAACGGACAGATCACCGTTTTGCCATCCAGGGGAACCTTGATCCGCTGACGCTGCTGGCCCCTTGGGATACACTCAAAAAATATGCGCAAGAATTGCTGGACGTCGGCATGCAGGAAAACGGGTACATTTTCAACCTCGGTCACGGGTTGTTCCCGGAAGCACCGCTTGATCAATTGCGCAGACTGACCGCTTTTGTTCATGAATACTCCAAACAAGGAGGCAACCAAAAATGACACAAACAACCGTTGGAGTACTCGTCATGTCCTACGGAACACCGGAAGACATGGACCAAGTGGAAGCATACTATACGCATATCAGAGGCGGCAGGCCGCCGTCTGCGGAACAGCTGCAAGAATTGAAGGACCGCTACGAGGCGATCGGAGGCGTTTTCCCGCTTCGCAAAAACACGAATGCCCAAGTTCAAGCTTTGGAAGAGAAACTGCAATCGTCGGCAACTGGCGTCCACTTCAAATGTTACCAAGGCTTGAAACATGCCGCCCCCTTTATTGAAGACGGCGTCCGTCAAATGGCTGCCGATGGCATTCAAGAAGCGGTCGGTCTCGTTTTGGCCCCCCACTATTCGAGGATGAGCGTGGGCAGTTACATCCAAAGAGCCCGGGAAACAGCCGAAGAGCTGGGCCTGTCCATGTCTTTTATTGAAAGTTATCATCTGCACCCCAGCTTGATCCAAGCCTTGGTTGAGCGGGCCAAAGAGACACTGGCGCGCTTTGACCGCGACGTTCAAGAAGATGTTCGTTTTATATTCACCGCCCACAGTTTGCCGGAAAAAATTGTAGAAATGAAGGACCCTTATCCCCAACAACTGCTGGAAACAGCGCAGACCATTATGGAACAGTCAGGGCTGCCAAACAAATGGCAATTCGCCTGGCAAAGTGCCGGTCAAACGCCAATGCCCTGGTTGGGCCCGGACATTCTCGATGTGCTCAAACAAATTCATGCCGAGGAAAATGTCCGCCATGTCATCATCTCACCGATCGGTTTTGTTTCCGATCACCTGGAGGTGCTCTACGATATTGACATCGAGTGTCAGGCTGTCGCCCGACAGCTGGGCATGCATCTGGAAAGAACCCGGTCTTTAAATACCGACCCCTTATATATCAACACTTTGGCCGACGTCGTTGTCCGCACTTGGAAAGGATCGAACGCCTGATGCCTGAGAAGAAAAAGGTGCTCGTCATTGGCGGCGGCATCAGCGGTCTGAGCGCTGCTTACTATATCCGCCAATTTTGCCGGGAACAAAACGTTCCGCTCGAACTGACGCTCCTGGAGAAAAGCGATGCTTTGGGCGGAAAAATTCAAACTGCACATCGGGAAGGTTTTATTATTGAACGCGGACCGGATTCCTTCCTCTCCCGCAAATTGCCCATCATAGAGTTGTCCGAAGCATTAGGGCTTGACGAAGAATGGGTGCCCACCAATCCTGAAGCAAACCGCACATTTATTGTGCACAACGGGAAGCTGCACCGTTTTCCCTCCGGATTTATGCTGGGCATTCCGACACAGCTTCGCGCTTTGGTCAACACAGGGCTTATTTCACCGCTCGGTAAGGCGCGTGCTATCCTGGACCTCCTCTTGCCCAGACAGCGCACAACGGAAGATGAATCACTCGGCCGCTTCCTGGAAAGAAGGCTGGGTCAGGAAGTCGTTGCCCACATTGCCGAACCGTTATTATCCGGCATTTACGCCGGGGATGCCTATGCGCTTAGCTTGCAAGCCACCTTTCCCCAATTTCAGGCTCTGGAACAGAAGAAAAGAAGTTTGATCCTGGGCATGAAAGCGACCAGACAAGACACGCATGCTTCCTCCCGGTTGCCCGAGATCGCCAAAAAAAGCGCTTTCCTCTCGTTTCGGCAAGGCTTGGGTGCGTTGGTCGATCGGTTAAAAGCAGCGTTAGAAAAAGAAGCGGATATCCGCCTCAACCAAAACGTCAAAAAGATCGAAAAAAATGAGGGAGAGGACACGTATACGCTTTCTGTCCGGCACAACGCTCAAGGCCAAACTCAACAAGATGTGTTTGAAGCGGACAGCATCATTTTAGCCACTCCGGCGTACGTCACGGCCAAACTGTTGCCCGATCTTTCTGCTGCAGACATCTTGGCCGAAATGCCATATGTTTCTGTGGCCAACGTCGTACTCGCTTTTGATGCCCGACATATCCCCGAGAGTTTTGACGGCTCCGGATTTGTCGTCCCTCGCAAAGAAAAACGGAGTATTACCGCCTGCACATGGACCTCCTCCAAATGGATGCATGTCGCCCCCGAGGGGAAAGTACTGCTAAGGGCTTATGTGGGGCACGCCGGTAACGAGGACATTGTCCAGCTGGAAGACAGGGAAATTTTAGATCAAGTTCTGACTGACTTGCGTGAATTAACAGGCTTGCAGGCCTCTCCCTTGTTTTACGAAATCAATCGCTGGCCGCAGGCAATGCCCCAATATCCCGTCGGTCATTTGCAAAACCTTAAGCGTGTAAACGATGAGCTGAACAATCAATTTCCCGGCATTTACTTGTGCGGTGCGGGCTACAGAGGCGTGGGCATTCCCGATTGCATAAGACAGGGCAAAGAGGCGGCAGAACAAGTCATCACCTACTTGACCACACACCAATAACCGAAAAATAACTTCAAAATAACCGCAAAATAACAGAAAAATAACCATATAACAGCCGCAATGCGAATGAAAGCCTTTATCATGCAACAATCACCATCTCCCATCCGTTTAATGAACAATGGCCATTCTAGCCATAAAGAGATTGATCCATAAAGGGGGATGGAGATGAAGCGTTGTTTAATAGCGGCGGCACTGTTGACGCTCGCCGTCTGGTTTATTTGCGGCTGCACTTCACAAGCCGATGACTCCGATCAAAATACCATTGTAAATCAGGCAATATTGAGAAAGCCACATGACCAACGGCAAACCGTGCCGGAATTTGACAGAGGCTCACATATCGCTCAGAGAGAGGAAGCTGTCGAACAATCCGCTGATTCTGCAGTTGAAAACCGAGAGGAATCCGATCAAGATTTGGGCCACAGTGAATCGGCTGAATTGGAGCGGAAAATCATTCGCGAGCGTTATTACCGCCAAGAAGTGCAGGATTTGTCCCAAGTGTTAAACGAATTGGAACGGATGGTCAATGGTCTATCCGGCGCATTCATCGAATCGATCGAGCGCTGGGAAAGCGAGGAGCGCAACCGGACGGAACAACATGCCCGCGTTGTTTTGCGCATACCGGTTGATCAATGGCCCGAATTGGAAAAAGACATTACGGAGCAAGGAAATATTCTTAACGAAACCATTTCGGGAGAGGATGTCACTGAGGAATACGTGGACAACGACGCCCGCCTGCGCAATTTGAAGGCCCATGAAGAACGCCTGCTCGAGTTATACGAACAGGCAGAAAATATTGAGGACATGCTCAAAATCGAAGCCGAGCTTTCCCGCATACGTTCCTCTATTGAACAGTTGGAAAGCAAACAAAAATATTTGGACCAGGTGACTTCTACCATCCGGGTGACCTTGGACTTGATGCAGGTGGAAGCACACGAATTCGCCAGCGGCCAAAATGAACAGTCGTTATGGAAGGAGGGCTGGCTGGGTTTTAAAAACTCCCTTCAGTTTATGCTCTATCTCGGTGAGCGGGGCATTGTTATGCTGATCACGGCCTTTCCTTACCTTGCCGTGCCGGCCATTTCCGTTATCATCATCTTTTTCCGTAAAAGAAAAAGAGGCCGGACCGAGAGCGGGGATGGAGAATAAGCTTCCTTGCCGGACAAGCGCATCATCTGTCTCAATCTGCATGTCATGAGTCTCAATCATTAGTTTCAATCTGTATGTCATGAGTCTTAATCTTAGTCTCTATCTCCATGTCGTTAGTCTCAATCGTTAGTCTCTATCTGCATGATTATTTTGATTCACACAAAAATCACTGAACGAAAAGGAGCGGATCCTCAGATGAATGAAGCATTGCAAACGTTAGAAGGATGGTACATTCACCAAGATTTCAGAAGCATTGACTGGCCGAGCTGGAAACTGATGTCTCCAGAAGAACGTCAGGAAGCCGTCGATGAATTGTTGAGCTTGTACGCATCGTGGAAGGAAACGGAAGAACGAAAAGAAGGCAGTTCCGGCATGTTTTCCATTCTCGGTCATAAAGCAGATCTTCTGTTTATGCATTTGCGCCCCACCCTTGAAGAACTCAATGACATTGAAACCCAATTTAATAAAACCCGATTCGCGGATGTGACGCTCGCCGGCTATTCTTACGTGTCCGTCGTCGAGCTGAGTAACTATGTGGCTTCCGCAAATAAAGACCCGGAAACGAATGCTTACATCCAAAGGCGATTAAAACCGATCATCCCCGATCGCAAACATATTTGCTTCTATCCGATGAACAAAAGGAGAACCGATCAAAATAACTGGTACATGTTATCCATGGATGAACGCCGGGAGATGATGAGAAGCCACGGGATGATCGGCCGCAAATATGCGGGACAGGTCATGCAAGTCATTGCCGGTTCTATCGGTTTTGACGACTGGGAATGGGGCGTGACCTTGTTTGCCGATGACCCGCTCGTTTATAAAAAATTAATCTACGAAATGCGCTTTGATGAGGTCAGTGCACGCTACAGTGACTTCGGGAACTTTTTGGTCGGGAACAAACTTTCAGAAGAACAGTTGCAAACCATCTTGAAAGTTTAATTTCACCGAAGTTTTTGATTGATAATTATATTTCACTGCTGTATAATAGAAATTTTTGATCATTGACCAGATTCCCCTCCTTCTGTTAGGATAAAAATAGCCAAAAAAATGAGGAGGGGTATGATGGCACAACCGAAGTATATTACGAACATCGACAAGATTACTCAAATCCCTGAGGAAGAGCGGGCAAAATTAAAAGAAATCACCAAAAAATACGTCTTCCGAGTGAACGAGTACTATTTAAGTTTGATCGATTGGAATGATCCGAACGATCCCATACGCAGACTCGTCATTCCAAATGAAGGGGAGTTCAAGGAGTATGGGCGCTGGGATGCTTCCGATGAAGCGACGAACTACGTTGTACCCGGTTGTCAACATAAATATCGTACCACTGCCCTTTTGATTTGTTCGGAAGTTTGCGGAGCGTATTGCCGCTACTGTTTCCGCAAACGCTTGTTCCGCAACGATGTTAAAGAAGCGATGTCTGACGTCGAACCGGGATTGCAATACATTGCCGAACATCCGGAAATTAACAATGTCTTGCTCACCGGGGGAGATCCGCTGATTTTAGCCACCGCCAAACTGCGCAAGATCATCGAACGCTTGCGTGCCATTGATCATGTCAAGATCATTCGCATCGGTTCTAAACTGCCTGTCTTCAACCCGATGCGCATTTATGAAGATGAAGAATTGCTCAAGCTGCTTCGTGAACACTCCTCCCCCGAGAAGCGCATTTATGTCATGGCCCATGTCAACCATCCCCGCGAAATGACGGAACAGGCCAGAAAGGCTTTTCAGGCATTGCATGACGCCGGTGTCATTGTCGTTAACCAAACCCCCGTTTTAAAAGGGATCAATGCCGATCCCGACGTTTTGGGAGAGTTGCTGGATAAACTATCCTGGGCCGGTGTGACGCCATACTACTTCTTCATTAACCGTCCAGTCGCCGGTAACAGTGACTTCGTCCTGACATTGAAAGAAGCTTACGACATCGTTGAAAAGGCTAAAGCGAAAACATCAGGTCTTGGCAAGAGAGTTCGTCTCTCCATGAGCCATACGTCCGGCAAAATTGAAATTTTGGCGATTGAAAATGGAAAAGCCTATCTCAAGTATCATCAATCCCGGGAGGGTAATTACGGTCAATTCATGGTTCTGGACTGTCCGGAGAATGCGGCCTGGTTTGATGACCTGCCCGGAAATGAACAATACTGGAAGCCGCCGAAAAAGAAAAATCCTGAGATCATCTCAGTCAATGAAATGCCTGACATGCCTCAAGGCCCTCAGTTCAGAAAAAAAGCTAAAGCAAACGTCTAAGCGAAAGCAGCGCCCAGCGTCTAAACACACGCTGGCGCGCCACGCCAAAAAAAGAAGCAGGTCGATGCAGCATGTCGACCTGCTTTTTCAGTGGAATAAAACTTTTGATGCAAGAATAAACGACCGTAGGAGAGGTCACACTACAAACGAATGGTCACATGACAAACGTGGCCACACGACAAACGTGGCTACAC
>CALBTX010000184.1 GCA_937967685.1 uncultured Bacillaceae bacterium
TACAATGAAAGGAGAAAACGATATGATACAATGAAAGTTAATCTGGTCATGGTGGGATTCCCAAATGAAAAAACTTTTCCTCTTCCTAACGCTTGTCATCGTCATCATCTGGCTGTTCCAACAAGACTGGGTGAGCCGGGTATTCGATGAAGAGCTGTTTATAGAAGAAATACAAGAGGCAGTGTCTTACGAGGTGCTCTGGGTGACGCTGCCCTTGCACATTTTACAAGGGGTCGTGACGATCTTTCCATTCATTACCTTGTTGATCGTGCATTTGCTGGTATTCGGATTTTGGGAAGCGCTTGTTTTAAGTTGGATTGGTTCCATGCTCGGTTCCATCGTCTGTTTCTATCTGGGCCGATTCTTTTTTCATGATTACTTCCAAAAAATTTGGCAAAAAAACTATACCCGATACCAAAAATGGATCCAATGGGCCGATCAATACGGGATGTGGGGACTGATTCTTTTGCGTCACATCCCCGTCTTGCCAAGCAATCTCATTTCGCTGATCGGTGCGTTTTCCCCCATTCGCCAGGGAACATATATCTGGTCCTCAATATTAGGAAACCTGTCCATGGTATGGCTTTACAGCCTTTTTTCGTATGGCGTGTCTCTGCCGTCTGGTTTTTCCTTTTATTTATGGGGGTATATCGTTTTCGTCGGTATTTTGGCTGCTGCATGTTTCCTGCATATCAAACATTGGCCACGATCCAAAAAACATCCTCATTCAGAGGACAAAACATTTCAACATTAGCTTTCCGTCCCCTTCTCCTGCCATTTTTTACGGCTGGCAGAGGAGATCATGTTCAGACCAAGTCAGTTGGCATGGAACGGCTGGCAGAGGAGAAAATGCCCAGGCAAGTCGGTTGGCATGCCAGATAAGATGTTAAGAAAACTTTTCGTTGACCATCTTATTGAGGATATGGTTAATGCCGATCGTCTTTTCTACCTCGAGCACGAAAGCAATCCCTTTCCCCGGTTGATTCAAAGCGGCCTTGTCTTCAATCGCCTGAAGGACATCGGCCGTTTTATCTCTGCTGATGAGTGTCAGGACAATTTCTTTTTCAGGTTCAATCAATATGTTAAACAGCTTGGCCTGCTCATGAATTCCCGTCCCTCTTCCAGACAAGATCGTGCCCCCTTCAGCTCCCGCCTCTTTGGAGGCATCGACCACGAGATCCGAATCCCCTTTGTTGACGATGGTGACGATAAGATCATATTGTATTTCCTGCTTATCCATGGACTGACTCCCACCTTTTTCACCTTTTTCCCGTCCTTCAACTGATACATCGATTCGATGGCAAATGCCGCTGATTTTTTGAGTATCCACGACAAAGCCGATGCCATGATTCGGTTTGTCTAACTTCACGGCGTCGTTAATCGCTTGCAAGACGTCGGAAAGAATGCCGTCCGGGACGAGAGTCAAGACGATTTCCCTTTCCCGTTCGATCGGAATGCCTAACAATTTTCTTCTTTCACTCGCTTTGACCCCTCTGCCCAAAAGAGTGGTCCCTCCCTGTGCTCCAGCCTTTTTGGAAGCTTGGACCACTTTTTTCGCATGATCTTTTTTAACGATCGTAACGATTAACTTCTGCCTGTGCCTGATCTCCGACATCTTGCATCTGCTCCTTTCTGCCATATAAAATACCTAGTGTCAACACGGATAAGATCGGGGCCAAGGCAACGAGGGCAACCATGCCAAAACCGTCCAGAAGAGGATCGCGCCCTTCCGTCACAGAGGCAATGCCGACAAACAGGGCCAGCAGAAAAGTTGCCGTCATCGGTCCTGTGGCCACTCCGCCCGAATCAAAAGCAATCGATGTGAATGTTTTTGATGAGTATTTGACCATTATAAACGCTAGGAAGTAGCCAGGTAAAATATAATACCAAATGGAAAATCCGGCGCTGATGCGGAGCATGGCCAAGACGATAGACAAACCGACACCGATTGACAGTGTATACAGCAACACTTTTTGGGGGATGTATCCGCTGGACACTTTCTCGACCTGATGAAGCAGAACGGTGACAGCCGGTTCGGCATAAATGGCAAAAAAACCGAGCAGGAATCCGATCGGGAGCATGATCCACCAATAGGTCAAACTGCCGAGTTTCTCCCCCATCAGTTCTCCAACCGGCAGAAAGCCGATATGTACGCCTTGCAAAAACAAGGAAAGCCCCAGAAAGGCCAGAATAAAACCTATCCCGATTTCTTTCAGTTTCTTTACAGGTAATTTCAGAAAAAGGAATTGAAAAAGAATAAACAAAATAAACAGAGGAAGCAATGCGATCATGACTTCCTGCATAACTTGGCCAAATCCTTCAAATATATGTATGTTCACCCGTAAATCACTCCCAGAATCAACACGGATATAATGGGACCGATTGAAGCCAAGGCAACGAGACCGAAACTGTCCGCTGAAGAGGATTTACCCCTTAAAACGGTTGCGACCCCCATTCCTAAAGCCAATATAAACGGTACGGTCAACGGTCCGGTCGTCACACCGCCGGAATCAAAGGAAATGGGAACAAACGTCGGTGGCGTAAAAGCCGCCAATAGAAAAACGAGTCCATACCCAACGGCCAGTAAGTAGACGATGCTAAAATTAAAAACGATGCGAATCATGGCCAGTCCAACGAAAATACCGACACCGAGGGCAACGGCAAGAATGAGCACACTTTTCGGAATTTGACCATTGGATACTTGATCGACTTGCGTGGAAAGCACCCTGACGTCCGGTTCGGCTAAGGTGACGACGACGCCTAGTAAAAAGCCAAACAAAACAATGATCCATAACTTCTTTGTTTTGGGCAAAGCGGAACCGATCATTTCCCCGACAGGCAGCAAACCGACATTAACCCCCAACAAAAAAAGCATCAATCCGATTCCGACCATCAATACCCCGATTAAGAATTGCATAAAAACGTCCATCGGCAGCCAGATAATCGTGAACTGCAAAGCGGTGATAACAATCGTAATGGGTAGGATGGAATACACCACTTCCAGCACGGTTTCTTTAATATTGTCCATCAACGACCTCCTTATCGAATTCGTCTTTCTTTTTCCGCTTCATTAAAGCTTGTTTTAAATCCTTAATCTTATCCTTATTGACGAGGATAAATAAAATATCATGCGGTTGAATAACGGTTGAGCCGAAAGGTGTAATCACTTCATCGTTGCGAATAATAGCATTGATCAGCGCATTCTCCGGTAAAGCCAGATCGGCAATCGGTTTGTGGGCGACATCATCCTGATCTTTGACAACATATTCGATAATTTCGGCATTGGTCTTCCCAATGGATACGAGTTCAATACTGTGTGCGGGGGAAGGCTGGTCGTCCTCAACGAGCCCCAGCTTGCTCGCCAGCGGTGAAATGGTCGAACCTTGAATAAGAGCTGAAGTTAATACAACAAAAAAGATAACGTTGAAAAACATTTGACTTTGTTCCAGTCCGGCCAACATGGGAAAAGTTGCCAGTACAATGGGCACTGCTCCCCGCAATCCGGACCAAGCCAAAAATATATTCTCTTTCAAACGATACTTAAAAAAGGCCACGATCACAAATACACTGATTGGACGGGCAACAAGCATTAATATCAGCGACAAAAGCAATCCTTTGAGCATGATGGGACCAATGATTTCTGAAGGAAAAACCAATAAGCCCAGAACAACAAACATAAGGATCTGCATCATCCAGGCTAAACCTTCACTAAAACGCGTAATCATGTGCCTGTAGGGAAATTCGGCATTGCCGATAACAATGGCGACAACATAGACGGCTAATAAGCCGCTGGCCCCAATAAGACTTGCTGTGCCATAAGTGCTGGCGGCAATTCCCAATCCCAAGACGGGGTATAAACCTCCGGAATCCAAATTGATTTTATTGAGAACCCAAACTCCCGCCTTACCCAACACATATCCAATCAACAAACCGATTCCCATTTGCCAGAAGAATTGGGGGATGAGCGAAAGTATGCTGCTGTCATCGGTTTGGATCAGTTGAATAAATGATATCGTTAAGAACATGGCCATCGGGTCATTCGAGGCCGATTCAGCCTCCAGCGTCGTACCCAGTCTGGATTTAATATTTTTGCCGCGAAGCACGGCAAACACCGCCGCAGCGTCTGTCGAACCGACGATGGAACCAAAGAGGAGCGCCTCCAACCAGGTGAGATCCAAAATAAATCTCGCCGCGATTCCGGTAAAAACAGCGGTCAGCAAAACGCCAAGCGTAGCTAACGTGATAGCGGGATACGCGACCGGTTTGACGGCATCCCATTTTGTTTGCAAGCCTCCCTCAAACAGGATAATAATCAGGGCGATCATTCCGAACAGCTTAGCCAGAGAAGCATTGCCAAATTCAATAAGCCCCAGGCCGTCATCTCCGGCGATCATCCCCACGACAATAAACAGGACAAGAGCGGGAACGCCGAACTTGGATGAGAATTTGGTCGCCACCACACCGATAATCAATAATAAGGCAAACAAAAAAATAAAATAGTCCGTATTAAACAAAAAGTCGATCATGGTGTCTTTCCACCCTTTATGATAAGAGTACACTATATCATATTATATCATTCATCTGAACCGCCAGAGTCAAAAATCACCACTTTTTCCGCCAAAATCATTATTAATGATTTTCATTTT
>CALBTX010000185.1 GCA_937967685.1 uncultured Bacillaceae bacterium
GGCATCGTACCAGGTTTTGACGTTGAATCGTCTTCATTTGGCATCGTACCAGGTTTTGACGTTGAATCGTCTTCATTTGGCATCGTACCAGGTTGGACCGTAAGAAACGTCTACTTTTAAAGGCACGCGCAATTCCATGGCGTTTTCCATCACTTCCGGAACGAGCGCCTCCATTTGGGGCACTTCTTCCTTCGGCACTTCCAATATCAATTCATCATGGACTTGCAATAATAGTTTGGATGTCAATTGTTCTTCTTTCAACCGGGAGGCGATCTCCACCATCGCCTTTTTGATAATGTCCGCCGCCGTCCCTTGTATGGGCGTATTCATCGCCGTTCTTTCAGCAAAACTGCGCTGGTTAAAGTTGCGGCTGTTAATCTCCGGCAGATAGCGGCGGCGGTTTAAAATCGTGCTGACATATCCATCTTTTTTCGCCTGTTGGACGACGTCCTCCATGTAAGCCTTGACCTTCGGAAAGGAAGCAAAATAACGCTCAATAAATTCCTTGGCCTCTTTGCGGGTGATGTTTAGATTTTGACTTAATCCATAATCACTGATGCCATAGACGATGCCGAAATTGACCGCCTTGGCCTGACGGCGCATCAAGGGGGTCACTTCATCTTCGGAGACATGAAAGATGTCCATCGCCGTCCTGGCATGAATGTCCTCTCCTTGGCGAAAAGCCTCAACCAACCCTTCATCCTCGGAAATGTGGGCCAGAATACGCAATTCGATTTGAGAATAATCGGCGGCTAACAGCACGTGATCCTCATGGGCGGGAACAAATGCTTTTCGAATCTTGCGCCCTTCCTCCAGACGGATGGGAATGTTTTGCAAGTTGGGATCAGTCGAACTCAATCTTCCCGTCGCGGTGATCGTCTGCTGAAAGGTTGTATGTACTTTGCCTGTGTCAGCATCAATCACTTTTAACAGGCCATCGATATACGTCGTTTGCAGTTTGCCGAGTTGGCGATAATGCAGCAGTTTGTCAATAATTTCATGCTGCGGAGCCAACTTTTCCAACACTTCCGCGCTCGTTGAATAGCCAGTTTTCGTTTTCTTAATGACCGGCAGATTCAACTTATCAAACAATATTTCTCCCAACTGCTTCGGTGAATTGATATTAAACCGGACACCTCCGGCCAATGCATATATTTCTTCCGTCAATTCTTCCAGCCGTTCGTTTAGCTCCACACCCATCTTTTCCAATTTTGAGCGGTCGACTTTAATGCCTTCCGTCTCCATTTCCCCCAGAATTTGGCTCAAAGGCAGTTCCAAATCGTAAAACAAACCGAGCATGCCGTGCTGCTCCAATTCGTCCTCCATGCGCTCTTTCGCTTCATAAATCACCCTTGCTTTACGAGCGATATGCTCATAAAGTGCCTCGGCCGAATCAGGCAGTTTGCGCTTGGCGCCCTTGCCGTAAATTTGTTCGTCACTTTGGATGGGTATATCGGCATAAGCGCCGGCCAGCTGATGCATGCCGAGATTCGATGCTGTCGGGTTTAACAAATAGGCCGCCAGAAATATATCGAAATCAATCCCGTTTAATTCCAGGCCTTTCCATTTCAAGACGACTTGGGTGCGCTTGGCGTTGTACACCCATTTCTTCTCTTCATCGCTCAGCCACTGTTGAAAACGGGACGAAGAACTGAGCCTATCAGAAGGAATGAAAAACAAGCCGTTTTCGTTGCAAATGCCGATCCCTTGTATATCCGCGCGATGATAATGTTCATCCACAACTTCCACATAAACGGCGGCCGGAGAAACGAGGGCTTCTTTCCACAAGGTTGAATCATCATCATCGATCACTTTGAAATGAACGTCTTCAAATTCCTGCGCTTCGGTTGTCGCCTGTCCGATGCGATCAAGCAATGATTGAAATTCTAGTTCCTTAAAGACGCGGACCACTTTGTCCCGATCAAAGCCTGCATACACCGTTTGCTTTAACTGAACGTCCAGCGGGGCATCCCGCTTAATGGTGGCTAATTGTTTGCTTAACAAAGCCTGTTCTTTATGTTCTAACAGTTTTTCTTTCAGCTTTTTTCCCGGCACATCGTCAATATGAGCGTATGTATTTTCAACGGTCTCAAATTGATGGAGCAATTTGAGCGCTGTTTTTTCCCCCACGCCGGGCACTCCGGGAATATTGTCCGAAGCGTCCCCCATAAAACCTTTCAAGTCAATGATTTGTTCAGGGTTTAACCCGTACACTTCATCCAGACGCTGAAGATCGTAATATTCCACTTCGCTGATGCCTTTACGTGTTAAGGCCACATGAACGCGCTCGGAGATGATCTGGAACATGTCTTTATCACCAGTGACAATTTTGGTCAGCCATCCCTCCTGGTCCGCTTCACGCGCCAAAGTCCCTATAATGTCGTCCGCCTCATACTGTTCCAGTTCATAATGCGCGATCCCAAAGGCATCGAGCACCCGACGAATGGCGGGATATTGTTCAGCCAGTTCGGAAGGCGTCTTTTGTCGTTTTCCTTTGTATGCTTGGTAATCTTGGTGGCGAAAAGTGATTTTTCCAGCATCAAATGCGACGAGCATATGTGTCGGCTGTTCTTCCTCCAATATTTTCAGCAGCATCGTTGTAAAACCATAAACCGCATTCGTATACTGCCCTTTGTCATTATTCAAGAGAGGCAGGGCGTAAAACGCACGGTTCGCTATGCTGTTTCCATCAATGAGAATAAGCTTATTCATTTTCATTCACCCAATTTCCATTTCAAGATGGACAAATATTGATACGACTATATTCTAGCACAGGATGACCAGACAACCAATGAACTTAAAAAACCCGGGAGAAACTCCCGGGTCTGTTGAGCATGTCTTAAATATCCAGCATCTGCATGACTCGCCGCACTGAGTCGGCCGATTTATCCAAATCTCTTTTTTCGTCTTCCGTCAAATCGAGTTCAATGACTTTCTCCAGACCGTTTCCCCCGAGTATCGTCGGCACGCCCAAGTAAAGATCATGGTAACCATATTCACCTTCCAAATAGGCGATGGCAGGCAAAATGCGCTTCTTATCTTTCAAAATGGCTTCCACCATCTGGACGAGCGAAGCGGCCGGCGCATAATAGGCGCTGCCGGTACCCAGCAGGGAGACGATCTCACCTCCGCCTTTACGGGTGCGCTCAACGATTTTATCCAAACGATCCTGTGGAATCAGTTTGGTCAACGGAATGCCTCCGGCGTTGGAATAACGAATGAGCGGGACCATATCGTCCCCGTGTCCGCCCAAAACAAATCCGTTCACGTCTTCGACGGACACATTTAATTCCTGAGCGACAAACGTGCGAAACCGTGCCGTATCGAGCACGCCGGATTGACCGATGACCCTGTTTTTCGGGAAACCGGACGTTTTAAACACGGAATATGTCATCGCGTCCACCGGATTGGTCAGCACGATGATAAAACAGTCCGGTGAATAGCGGACGACTTGTTCCGTCACACTTTTCATGATTCCCGCATTCGTATTGACCAAATCATCCCGGCTCATACCCGGTTTACGGGCGACACCGGCGGTAATGACGACTATATCGGAATCGGCTGTTTCTTCGTAATGGCTTGTCCCGATGATGTTTGCATCGAAGCCTTGTACGGGACCGGCTTCGAGCATATCCAGCGCCTTTCCTTTTGTCGGATCTTCCAGTTGGGGAAGATCAACAATGACGACATCTCCCAATTCTTTTTGGGCTGCCATTAAAGCGGTGGTAGCCCCGGTAAAACCGCTGCCGATAATTGATATTTTACGGCGTTTGATTGTCATGGTTCTCTCTCCTAACATCCTAAAAACTTAAAGATTTTTGATTAACGCATCTCCAAATTCCGAACATTTCACCTCGGTGGCGCCATCCATCAAGCGGGCAAAATCGTAGGTGACCACCTTGGATCCGATCGTTTTATCCATGGACTGGATAATGAGATCTGCCGCTTCATGCCATCCCAGATGGCGCAACATGAGTTCGCCGGATAGAATGACCGAAGACGGATTCACCTTATCCAAACCGGCATATTTCGGCGCCGTGCCGTGGGTCGCTTCAAAGATCGCATGCCCGCTGTCATAATTAATATTGGCACCGGGGGCAATACCGATTCCTCCAACTTGGGCGGCGAGTGCATCCGAAATGTAATCCCCGTTTAAGTTCATCGTGGCGACGACGTCAAATTCAGCCGGACGGGTTAATATTTGTTGTAAAAAGATGTCGGCGATGGCATCCTTAATGATGATTTTTCCTTCTGCTTCAGCCTGGCTTTGGGCTTCATTGGCTGCGTCTCTGCCTTTCTCCTCGGCAATGCGGTCGTATTCCGCCCAAGTGAATACTTTATCTCCGTATTCTCTTTCAGCCATTTCGTAACCCCAATTTTTGAAGGCCCCTTCGGTAAACTTCATGATGTTTCCTTTATGTACCAGCGTGACGCTTTTGCGCTTGTTGTCCAGCGCGTATTCTATCGCTCCGCGCACCAAACGTTCGGTTCCTTCTCTGGAAACCGGTTTGATGCCGATGCCGGACGTTTCCGGGAAACGGATGTTTTGTACACCCATTTCATCTTGCAAAAAGGAGATCACTTTCTTCACTTCTGGGGAACCGGACTCCCATTCGATCCCGGCATAAATATCTTCGGTATTTTCACGGAATATGGCCATATCCACCAGTTCAGGTTGGCGGACAGGCGACGGAACACCGGTAAAATAACGCACGGGTCGGAGACAGACGTAAAGATCGAGTTTTTGGCGCAAGGCAACGTTTAAAGAACGGATGCCTCCCCCGATCGGGGTCGTCAACGGCCCTTTGATGGCAATCAAATATTCGCGGATCGCTTCCAGCGTATCTTCCGGCAGCCATTCATTAAACTTGTCGTACGCTTTTTGACCGGCGTACACTTCATACCAGGCAATTTTCTTTTGACCGTTATAAGCCTTTTCCACCGCTGCATCAAGCACGCGGGATGCAGCCGCCCAAATATCCGGTCCCGTCCCGTCTCCTTCAATAAAGGGAATGATCGGATGATCGGGCACGTTTAACTGACCGTTGCTCCCTTTTGTAATTTTTTCCCCTTCCGTCGGAGGGGTATAATGTTTAAAATTGGGCATTCTCCACAACCTCCTAGAATGTTATAGATGACTTAATCTATCTCTGATTAAGCGGGACATACTTCTGTTTGCCAGGTCCCACATAATCGGCGCGGGGACGAATCAAGCGGTTGTTGGCATATTGTTCCAAAATGTGGGCGATCCAACCGGAGGTGCGTGAAACCGCAAAAATAGGGGTGAACAAATCCCGAGGTATCCCTAAACTGTAGTACACTGAAGCGGAGTAAAAATCGACGTTCGGTTTTAAACCTTTTTCCCGCTGGACGATCTCGTCAATTTTCACCGACAGATCATACCATTTCGGTTCGCCTGTCTTTTGCGTTAACTGTCTGGACATTTCTTTCAAATGTTTCGCCCGGGGATCCCCGTTTTTGTAGACCCGGTGACCAAAGCCCATGATTTTTTTCTTCTTGGCCAGCGCGTCTAAAATATATTCCTCCGCTTTGTCCACCTCACCAATCTCCTGCAGCATGGCCATCACCTGTTCATTGGCCCCGCCGTGCAAAGGACCTTTCAAAGCACCGATAGCCGATGTCAGGCCGGAATACATATCGGAAAGTGTAGCCACCGTCACCCGGGCGGTGAAAGTGGATGCATTGAACTCGTGATCTGCATGAAGAACCAGCGCTTTGTTGAAAGCCCTCTCATGAACTTCCGACGGTTCCTCACCGGATAACATATATAAGAAATTAGCCGCAAAACTCAGGTCTGAACGGGGTTCTACCAGCTCTTTTCCTTCCCTCAGCCTGGCAATGGCCGCGACAATCGTCCCGATTTGAGCCTGCAACCGGACTGCTTTATGTAAGTTCGCTTCCTCTTCCATCACATCTGCTTCTTCGTCATACAGAGCTAAGCTTGAGATGGCCGTTCTTAAAGCCGCCATCGGATGAATCGTTTTAGGGAACAGGCGCATCTGTTCAACCACTTGTAAAGGAATCCCGGTCTGTTCGGTCAATTCAGCTTTAAATTGGCTCAATTCCGTTTGGTTTGGAAGTTTTCCATACCATAATAAATAGACCACTTCTTCAAAGCTAGCGTGATTGGCTAAATCATCGATATCAAATCCGCGGTAAGTCAAAACACCGTCAATGATTGAACTGACGGAAGATTCAGCCGCCACGACCCCTTCCAATCCTTGGGTACTCATTTGTGCATCTCTCCTTTTCTTTCCGAATTTCAGACAATAACGCTCACCGGATCCATAAAAGTTGCGCATATTAAGTATAAATCAAATGCATATATTTGTGAATATACAGCCATCTTTTCAAAACCAGTCGTCTCTTTCGTTATTAATTGTAGCATAACTCAGTGACCTTGTCTTGCATTGTACAAACGGTTGAAACATTGTAAGATAGAAACAAATCAGGACAAGTAGGCTGACTCTCCAAGAGGCAAATCGGACGAAAGGGGTTTAACGTATTGGAAAAATCTTTCTGGCTTTCCGCTGTCCGGCTTCTGATTGTTCTAGCAGCCATCGGGCTCTTATTCATCGCCCTTTACTTTACACTGCCGCTGATTTATCCTTTCCTCCTCGGTTTTTTGCTCGCCTACATATTTAATCCGGTAGTGAACTGGCTGGAAGAAAAAGCACGGTTTCCCCGCTGGCTCTCCGTCATTTTGATCATCGTCATTGTGCTCGCTTTTATCGTTACGGTTGTCACTCTCGCCGTCATCGGCACGGCATCCGAGATTAATAAAGTGCAATACCATCTTCAAGAAAATGTCGACGAATATATCAGGCAGGTGGAATCTTTTATCATTGAAGACGTCGTTTCCTTTTACGATCAGTTTACGCGTTTCTTCAGTTCCCTTGATCCGGAAATGCAACGGAACATTGAAAATTATGTGGAGCAAATTTCGAGCCGCTTCGTGGAAATGGTCAGCGAAGCTGTGACCACCTTCCTAAACGGTGTACTTGCTTTTCTGAGCGCCATCCCGATCATCGCCACCGCTTTTGTCTTTGCGCTTCTGGCTTCCTTTTTCATCAGTAAAGACTGGTACAAATGGAGAAAAGTCTTTATCAATATCGTCCCGGAACCTGTTCTGCACAGCGGCGGAGCGGTGATCAGAGATTTGAAACAGGCCCTCTTCGGCTTCATCAAAGCTCAGTTAACACTCATATCCATCACCTTTATCATTATTCTCACCGGGCTGATGATTATGCGCATTGAATACGCATTGACCATTGCCTTGATCGCCTCTCTGATCGACTTGCTTCCTTACCTTGGTACAGGTCTCGTCTTCATCCCCTGGATCATCTACTCTTTCATCAGTGGTCAGTATGGGATGGTGATCGGTCTCTCCATTTTGTACGGACTGGTTCTCATCCAGCGCCAAATGATGGAGCCGAAAATATTGGGAGACAACGTCGGCTTGGATCCCCTGACCACCTTGTTCGCTTTGTTTGTCGGATTTCAGCTGTTTGGCGTCGTCGGTTTGATTGTCGGCCCCGTACTGATGGTCATTCTGTTCGCCGTGCACCGCGCGGGCGTTTTTCGGGAAATATGGACTTTTGTCAAAGGAACCTGATTATCGATGACAAATTATAGATGACAAATTATAAATGACCGAATACACATCATAAAAACCAGCGACCTTCCATTGCCGGTAAGGAACGCTGGTTTTTGTCATCAGTATGGTTGGTGATCAGTTTACTTGATGATCAGTTTACTTGATGATCAGTTTACTTTTCAGCCGCTTGGAGTGTACCACAGGCGATCCGCTCCCCGGCGTCTCCCGTTTTCATGGTCACTTCGTCAGCACCGGGACTGTCGCTGTCCTCTGATTGGTAACGCTCCGGGATGTGCCCGAAATTGTCCGGGTTTTCGTGGATCATGACAGCCACTCCGTCATTCAATAATTGTTCAACCGTAAATTTATCGAGAGCAATGCTCATCTTCACTGTACCGTCTTCATTGGCATACAGCAGGGGCATATCCCCTGCATGAAGGCCATGACCTTCATCATCCCCCATCGCCCTGTCGGGATGATAATGACCTTCATCATGAGCAAAAGCGCCGACATGAGCAACAGGTTCACATGATGAAGTTCTGTGCAAATGAAATCCGTGCCACCCCGGCTTCAAATGTTTAAGATCGGCAGAAACAACCGTCTTGTCATGATCTGTTATAAATTCCACCGTACCGATCGTTTCCCCGTGAACATCACGCATATTCGCCCTTGCTTTTATGTCCGCTTGTGTATTTTGAGCCGCTTCTTGATTCATGGCCTCGGTGCCCGACCCGGCCGTCGGCTGAGCATCATCGTTTTCATTTTGGGCACAGCCAGTCGCCAAAATCATGAAGGATAGCACGGCCAAAATGATCATCGATGTCCAATTCAAACGCATCAGGAACACCCTCCTTCCTTTTTACAATATTTCAAAACATTAGCATTTTAACCGGAACGGCCTATGTTTAAACATTTTTCTAGGAATTGAGTCTTAAGCGCATCTTCCCCGCAAAAAAAAGAGCCTTTGCGGCTCTTCAACGCTCATCTTATCGGCAAATCATTTGAATGTGTGATCTGTGCAAATACTCAATCTGGTGCAATACTCAGTTGCCCTTCAGTTTAGCACATATCACCGTTTATCGGCGAATGATCATAAACTTTCCTTCGCGTATCCATTTCTCAAACAATCTTCTCAACCAAACTTTAACAATGTTGCGCGTATAGGGTAGGAGCAGTAAGAACCCCAGTATATCCGTTATAAAACCAGGTGTTAAAAGGCCTGCACTGCCAAATAAGATGCACGCCCCATCGATGAGAGCCATCCCCGGCATCTCCCCGCGGGAAAGTTGAAGACGAATCAATTGCATGGTTTGCAGTCCTTCGCGTTTGGCCAGCCAGGCCCCCAAAACGCCCGTTAAAAGGACCAAGCCGATCGTATATGATGCGCCGATCCATTGGCCGACGGAAATGAGCACCCATAATTCTATTATTGGCAGGATGATGAACGTCACCATGAGAATACGTAACATATATAGACCCCTTTACATCAGATCCCTGGTTCAGAACGATGATGCGCTGGATTCTGACTGACTCGCCGTTTTAGTGCTCAATTGACCCAAGCGTTCCCTGATCCGTTGATCGAGTTCAGGCCATATTTTTTTCAACGGAGTGGGACGCATATTTTTGTTCGTCCAACAATGGGCAGTCGTCCCGGTGGCCAACAGCTCGTCCTCGCGGTACACGTCATAGGCAAACGTTAATTTGACGCCGCTGTATTCCACCATTCTGGCCCGAATGCGCAGCACATCATCATAACGGGCAGACTGCTTATATTTACAGTGCACTTGGATGACGGGCAACAACAGTCCCATTTCTTCAATTTGACGGTAATCCGTGCCTAATTCGCGCAGCCAATCGGTACGGGCCACTTCAAACCAGGTGATGTAGTTGCCGTGATGAACGACACCCATTTGATCCGTTTCCTGATAACGCACCCGCAACGTCGACGATGATTCATTCTGCATATGACAACACCTTGCTCACTATAAAATTTTGGCGTGACCTGAATAAATATGTCCGCGTATGGCATCGACCGTAATTTCCATCCCATCTTCGAAAAGTTCCGTCGCTCTTTCCACTCCGACAACGACGGGAATGCCCAAGCTTAAACCGACGACGGCCGCATGGGAGGTTAAGCCGCCTTCTTCCGTGACGACGGCAGCAGCCTTTTCAAAAGCGGACATCATATCCCGGTCCGTACTCCTCGTGATCAAAATCGCCCCTTCTTCCATCTTGCGCACAGCTTCCGGTCCATTTTGGGCGTTGATCACTTTGCCTGTGACGACTTTCTTGCCTATGCCTTGCCCCTTGGCCATCACATCACCCACTACATGAATTTTCAGCAGATTGGTCGTACCTGATTCATGAACGGGAACACCTGCAGTGACGACAACTAAGTCTCCGTACTGAACATAACCCGTTTGTAAAGCGGCTTCGACGGACAGTTCGAACATTTCATCCGTCGTGTTGGCTATCGGAGATAAGCACGCTTGAACACCCCAAACGAGCGATAATTTGCGCATCACATGTTCATGGGGGGTCACCGCAATAATCGGTGCTTTCGGCCTGTATTTGGAAACCATCTGGGCGGTATAGCCGCTTTCGGTCGCCGTAATAATCGCTGATGTCCCTAAGTCCAGCGAGGCATTGCATACCGCCTGACTGATCGCATCTGTGACGGTTTCCTGCGATTCGTTGCTGCGGTGATGGAAAACCTCCCGGTATTGCAACGCCTCTTCCGTGCGCCTGGCAATTCTGGCCATCGTCTCGACCGATTCGAGCGGATATTTTCCCGCCGCCGTCTCACCGGAAAGCATGATCGCGTCCGTCCCGTCGAAAATGGCATTGGCGATATCGGTCACTTCCGCTCTTGTCGGACGGGGATTGCGCTGCATGGAATCCAACATTTGCGTGGCCGTGATAACCGGCTTGCCCAGCCGATTGCATTTTTGAATGATTAATTTTTGCATCAAAGGGACCTCTTCGGCCGGAACTTCAACACCCAGATCACCACGGGCGACCATCACCCCGTCGGCCACTTCCAAAATTTCATCCAGATTGTCTATGCCTTCCTGATTTTCAATTTTGGCGATAATCTGCACTTCCGTCTGCTTACTTTCTTCCAAAATTTCCCTGATTTCTAAAATGTCGTTCGCCTTGCGCACGAATGAAGCGGCAATAAAATCAATCTGATGCGCCAAGCCAAAGCGGATATCATCCGCATCTTTTCTAGTGATTCCCGGAAGATTGACGGAAACTCCCGGCACGTTCACCCCTTTCTTGCTCTTGAGCGGTCCCCCGTTCACAATACGGGTCATGATCTCCTGACCTTCTATTTTTTCGACTTTCAGCTCGATTAATCCGTCATCGATCAATATCGTGCCGCCGACACTGACATCATTGACCAGCCCCGAATAAGTGACCGAAACTTTGTGAGCGTCCCCGTGCATCTCTTTCGTTGTCAGTATAAACGTTTTTCCTTCCTCAAGGATGACCGTTTCCTCTTTTAACTCGCCGGTCCGTATTTCCGGTCCTTTCGTATCCAGCAGCAAGGCGATGTGGTCTTTTCCTGTTTCTTGCTGTGCTTGGCGAATATTTGCAATTCTCCTTCTCTGCTCGTCATGGTTGCCGTGCGAAAAGTTGAGCCGAACAACATCCAGGCCCGCCTGAAACATTTGTTTGAGCATGTCAACCGATTCACTCGCCGGGCCGATCGTGGCCACAATCTTCGTTTTTCTCAAGCACAACCCCTCCTTCAGATAGACAGCTCCTTAGCCAGCTCATACATCGATAAATCCAAGTGATGTGTTTGCTGCAAAGCTTTAGAAAAAGAAGTGGAGACCGCGTCTTGATGGACGATGCCGACCATCTCTCCTTTTTTGCCATTTAACAAACATTCGACGGCATAAGCTCCCAAACGACTGGCCAACATGCGATCGAAGGCTGTCGGGGATCCCCCGCGCTGAATATGCCCGAGGACGGTGACGCGGCACTCCATGCCCGTCCTTTCTTTCAAGCGTTGAGCAACGTCCATCCCGCTTCCCACCCCTTCGGCGACGACAATGATGCTGTGTTTTTTGCCCCGGTTTTGCCCGCGTTTCAAACGCAGGACAACGTCGTCAATGGCCTGCTTCGCCTCAGGAATTAAAATCGTTTCGGCTCCGTCGGCCAGACCGGCCCAAAGCGCCAAATCACCCGCATTTCTGCCCATCACTTCAATGACAAACGTTCGTTCATGACTGGTCGCCGTATCCCTGATCTTATCGATCGCTTCAATAACGGTGTTCAAAGCGGTGTCAAAACCGATCGTAAAATCCGTGCAAGGGATGTCATTGTCAATCGTCGCCGGCACGCCGATGGTGGCCATCCCTTGCTGAGCCAGCTTTTCAGCGCCTCGAAATGAGCCGTCGCCGCCAATGACGACCAGCCCTTCAACACCGTTTCTATGTAAAACTTCAACAGCCCGTTGCTGCCCCTCTTCTGTTTTAAAGGCTTCACTGCGGGCCGTCCCGAGTACCGTGCCCCCACGGTGGATGATGTCTCCCACGGAACCCAAATCCAAACGTTTCAATTTGCCGTTCATTAAGCCGTGATAACCTTGATCAATGCCGACAACGTCCACACCATGGTATATGCTTTTACGGACGACGGCGCGAATGGCCGCGTTCATGCCCGGTGCATCACCACCGCTTGTCAGCACCCCGATTTTTTGCACCTGACTCACCTTCCCGCTTCTTTCTCACCCTGTCTGTCTGCCGGACGCGCTTACCATCAGGCAATATGTTCTCATTGAACCTAAAATTGCTCTCTATTGGACCTGCTGCATAGATTACGATGTCATTTATTATTTTCCAAATGAGGTCATGCCATCCATGCAAGTGACATGGCGACTTTGAAGCACATACCATTTCACATTGAAACTTTCAATCTCATACCATCATTTTTCATTGATACTCAATCACATACCATTTTTCGAGGAAAAAAGTGCCTCTGACGAAAGCAGAAGGCACTTCATTGGGCGTCCACCGGCATGGACGGCGTCTCAAAAGCAAATCGGCCAATATGTCTGTATTTGGCATAACGTTGGTCCAGCAGCGCTTTTTTGTCCAATGCACTAAGCTCTGACAGGGCTTGCTGCAATGTTTCTTTAATGGCGGCAGCCTGAGCCTGCGGATCTTTGTGAGCCCCTCCTCTTGGTTCGGGAATCACGCCTTCAATGATACCCATTTCATGCAGGTCGGCCGCCGTAATTTTCATCGTTTCGGCCGCCCGCTGGGCCATTGAGGCGTCTTTCCACAGCAAGGCGGCGGCCCCTTCCGGAGAAATAACGGAGTAGATCGCGTTTTCGAGCATATAAATATGATTGCTCACCCCAAGGGCCAGTGCTCCGCCGCTGCCCCCTTCCCCGGTGACCACGGAAATGATCGGCACTTCAAATCCCGCCATCGCTTTTAAATTTCGGGCAATCGCTTCGCTTTGCCCTCTTTCCTCGGCCGCCTTTCCGGGATAAGCCCCCGGTGTATCGATAAAACAAATGATCGGACGAGAAAATTTATCGGCCTGCTCCATCGCTCTCAGCGCTTTGCGGTACCCTTCCGGATGGGGCATACCGAAATTGCGGGCGATATTTTCCTTCGTGTCTTTTCCTTTCTGGTGGCCAATGACGGTCACCGGTTGATCATCCAATTTGGCAATACCGGCGACGAGGGCAGGATCATCACCATACAATCGATCCCCGTGAATTTCAAAAAAAGAGTCGAAAATATGACCGATGTAATCCAAAGTTGTCGGACGGCCCGTATGGCGGGCAATTTGGACACGCTGCCAAGCGGTCAAATTGCCGTAAATCTCTTCCTCCAACCGTTTCGCTTTCTCCGTGAGGCGTTCAATTTCCGTTGAAAAATCAATCTCTTTTTCTTTCGTGAATGTCTGTAATTCTTCTATTTTGCGACGCAATTCAATCAAAGGACGCTCGAACGGCAAATCACCCGCCATGATGCTCACCCCGCTCTGTGTGAAGTTCGAGAAGCGTTGCCAACGTCTCCCGCATTTCAGCCCGGTGGACGACTTGATCAATCTGACCGTGCTTCAATAAAAACTCGGCCGTCTGAAAATCATCCGGCAATTCCTGGCGAATGGTTTGTTCAATGATGCGCCTTCCGGCAAAGCCGATCAGTGCTTTAGGCTCGGCCAAATGATAATCACCCAGTGAGGCGAAACTGGCTGAGACACCGCCTGTCGTCGGATTCGTCAATACGGAAATAAACAGAATGCGTTCCCGTTCCAATCTGGCCAGAGCAGCACTCGTTTTGGCCATCTGCATCAAACTGAGAACCCCTTCTTGCATCCTGGCTCCGCCCGAAGCAGAAAATAAAACGAACGGGGTTCGTTTTTCGATTGAACGTTCGATCGCCCGCGTGATTTTCTCCCCGACGACCGAACCCATACTGGCCATGCGGAAACGGGCATCCATCACCCCGATCACGACCGGGTATGCTTTAATCGTCCCTTCAGCGGTGATGACCGCTTCTTTCAAACCGGTTTGCCGTCTGTCTTTTTCCAGCTTGGACGCATAGTCAGGGAAGGATAGAGGGTCTTCAGACACCATGTCCGCATCCAGCTCTGTAAACCCCTCATCCAGTGTCATCTCTAAACGTTCCAGTGCCTTTAGAGGAAAATGGTAACCGCAATGCGGGCAAACTTGCAAGTTTTTCTGACATTCTTTCGTATACAGTATCGTCCGGCATGATTTGCATTTTACCATTAAACCTTCCGGTATGTCTTTTTTGGCCCGCTCGGAAGGAATGGTGGCATATTTGCGTCTTTTAGAAAATAAATCCTTGAGCACACAGACACCTCGCCTTATTCTGTAAAAAACATCGCTGTAAAGTCCGTTGTTATTGCAGTATGCGGTTCAAAACGACTTCCACTTCCTCCAATTCGCTTTCGGCCACTTGGATTTCGTACTGCTTACCGTGCGTGCTAGCCTGCACATTGACCAAAAAACCTTCTGCTGATAAACGATCCTGAATTTTGTTGGCGATTTTGGCGCTGGGAGCGATGTAGATGACTGTCCACATCGTCTTTCACCTAATCTTCATCAATCAGCGCTAAACGTCTCGTTTTTTCAGCGACTTCCTCGGGATCGACTTCTCTGCGGGCTACGCCTGTTTCCATCGCTGTGCGGCTCACGGCGGCAGCGACAGCTGGGGCAACCCGCGGATCAAAAGGCGCCGGTATGACATAATCCGGGGACAAGTCATCTTCGGCAATCAAGTCAGCAATGGCATACACAGCCGCTGTTTTCATTTCCTCATTGATATGGGTGGCATACACGTCCAATGCTCCGCGGAAAATGCCCGGGAAGGCCAGCACGTTGTTCACTTGGTTGGGATAGTCGGAACGGCCTGTGCCGATCACTTTGGCGCCCGCTTCTTTGGCCAGTTCGGGCATAATTTCCGGAACAGGGTTGGCCATGGCGAAAATAATCGGGTCTTCATTCATCGATTGAATCATCTCTTTGGTCAAGGCGCCGGCAACAGATACGCCGATAAACACGTCCGTCCCTTTCACCGCGTCGACCAGCGAACCCTGGACAAGGTGGCGATTCGTCCTTTTGGCCACTTCTTCTTTGATGTCATTCATCCCTTCCTGACGGCCCTCATAAATGGCACCTTTGGAGTCACACATAATGATGTCCTTGACTCCCATGCGCAACATCAGTTTAATGATGGCGATTCCGGCCGAACCGGCCCCGTTGATCACCACTTTGACTTGAGACATTTCCTTGCCGACCAATTTCAAGGCATTGACCAGACCGGCCAGCGTCACGATGGCCGTCCCATGTTGATCATCATGGAAAACGGGTATGTTCGTTTCTTTTTTCAAACGCTCTTCAATCTCAAAACAGTTCGGTGCGGCGATGTCTTCCAAATTGACGCCCCCGAAAGTCGGTTCCAGCAATTTAACGGTCTCTACAATCTTATCCACATCGGTCGTCTTTAAGCAGATGGGAAAAGCATCCACACCGGCAAAAGATTTAAAAAGAACGGCTTTGCCTTCCATGACGGGAAGAGATGCCTCCGGCCCGATATTTCCCAACCCGAGCACAGATGTTCCGTCAGATACGACGGCCACCATATTTCCTTTCATCGTATACTCATACACTTGCTCCGGGTGGTCAAAAATTTCTTTACACGGTTCCGCGACACCGGGGGAATAGGCCAGGCTTAAATCTTCAGCATTCCGGACAGGAACTTTGGATGAGACGAGCAGCTTCCCCTTATGCTGCTTATGCAGATGCAAAGCTTTTTCTCTTAACGACATTTTCTCACTCTCCTTCAGTGACGCCTCTTATTAAACTTTCTACATTATACCAGATGTTCTGAAGGTGGTAAAACAAGCCTACAAGCGGCGAACAGCCCATAAGCTTCAACGGTTGACTTTGACGGCATCTGGATCTCCTAATAATTTCTCCACCCGTCTTAAAAAATCCTCCGTCATTTTAATTTT
>CALBTX010000186.1 GCA_937967685.1 uncultured Bacillaceae bacterium
CAGAACAGGGGAAACAATCAACCAGCTGGACAGAACGGGGGAAACGATGATCCAGCTGATAAGGACAGGGAAACCGCAGGTTCAGATGAAAGCGGATTTGGGGACGACGAGGCGCAAGAACTGGAAAACGCACAGCTTGAAGCACGCTGGATTGCTCGGGAGGTCAAACGGCTCATTCGTTCCGGCCACCTAGTGTATGACAAACAGACACAGCAGATGCGTCCCATCTCCTACCGAGATATGGTTGTTTTGATGCGTTCCATGCCTTGGGCGCCAACGATGATGGAAGAATTTAAACAGCTGGACATTCCCGTTTATGCCGAATTGACCGGAGGATATTTTGAAGCGGTAGAAGTGACGGTGATCCTGTCATTGTTGCAAGTGATCGACAATCCATACCAAGATATTCCTCTCGCTGCCGTGCTTCGTTCTCCCATTGTCGGTTTCAATGAAGAAGAGCTGGCAGCCATCCGCATGATGGATAAAACAGGGGCTTATTACGAAGCGTTGAAAAAGACGATGCAGGCCGCACCGGAGAAAGATTTACAGCAGAAAGCCGCTCGGTTTTATGAGCGGTTACAACGTTGGCGGACGAGAGCACGCCAAGGATCTTTGGCCTCATTCATCTGGGAGCTTTACCGGGAGACAGGTTATTACGATTATGTCGGCGGGATGCCTGGGGGCAAACAGCGTCAGGCGAACCTGCGCACCCTTTTTGATCGCGCTCGGGCTTATGAATCCACTTCTTTCAGAGGCTTGTTCCGTTTTCTGCGCTTTATCGAGCGCATGAGAGAGAGGGGCGATGATCTGGGGACGGCCCGCGCCCTTGGGGAACAGGAAGACGTCCTGCGTATGATGACCATTCATAAAAGCAAAGGTTTGGAATTTCCCGTTGTTTTCGTCGCTGGTTTATACAAAAAGTTTAACTTGCAAGATGTGCACAACAACGTTGTCCTAGACAAGGAACTGGGGATCGGCTGTCAATATATCGACCCTGAAAAAAGAGTGGCTTATCCAACATTGCCCCAACTGGCCATCAAAAAAAGAATCCGTCTGGCTAACATCGCCGAAGAAATGCGCGTCCTGTATGTTGCTTTAACCCGGGCCAAGGAAAAATGTTACTTACTCGGCACGGTTAGCGATGCCAGCAAGTCCGTGGCCAAATGGCTGGAACAGATCGATGCCGACGCATGGCTGTTACCGGCCGGGCAGCGCGCCAAAGCGTCTTCTTATCTGGATTGGATCGCTCCGGCCGTGTTGCGTCACGCTTCAGGAGCGCCCTTTTGGAATGAAAGCAGGCCGCAGATTCCTGATTATGTACGAAGCGATCCATCTGAGTGGCGCATCGACGTTGTGGACATAGAAACGCTGATGCACAGATCAACGGTTGAGCCAAAAGAACAGATCACGGAGGACATTTTGCGCCGATGGCGGCCCGTCAGCCATTCGTCGGCTCTCCGGAAGGAAATCGAACGTCGTTTGGGATGGACCTATCCCTACATATCAGCGACGAGATGGCCTTCGAAGCAGGCGATCAGCGATTTGCAACGGGAAATGAGCGATGAGTACAGTGCAAAGCCTTTGATCGGACAGTTTCGTTCAGCTTACGCCGAACGGCCGCGTTTTCTGGAAGGAGATACACTGAGTCCGGCCGAACGGGGAACAGCGATGCATGCCGTGATGCAGCACATCCGTTTAGATCATCCTCCAAATAAACGGTCGATCGATGAGCTTTTGCGGCACATGGTAAACAATGAACAGCTCACACCGCAACAGGCGCAGACGGTAGATAGCGAACAGATTCTGGCATTCTTTCACTCGCCGCTAGGACAGCGCTTGCTTGCCGCCGCAGAAGTTCACCGTGAAACGCCGTTCAGCATCGGACTTCCGGCGGGTCAAATTTATTCAACGGCGGAAGACCATTTGGACGAAACCGTGCTCATTCAAGGGGTCGTCGACTGTGTTTTTCGTGAAGCGGACGGTAAACTGATCCTCGTCGATTACAAAACGGACGCGATCAACGACCGTTTTCCTGAAGGATTCCAGCAGGTGGAAGCTGTCATGAGAAAACGATACGGTCTGCAGATGTCCCTTTACATATACGCCTGGCAAACGATCTGGCGGGAAGACATTGCCGAAGCGTATTTATATTTTTTCGACGGCGGCTATGTCCTGAACATGAAACAGGGGGCTGACCCGTTTGATCAAACCGGGGCAGATGAGCAACAGAGACTAAAGGAGGGCTAAGATGCGACTTTTGCATACGGCAGACTGGCACCTTGGCCGGACGTTGGAAGGCCGGGATCGTCTGCCCGAACATGAAGCCTTTTTTGATGAACTGCAAGAGATCGTCGTGGCGGAAAAAATTGATGTGATCTTGATGGCCGGGGATGTGTTTGATTCCGTCAACCCTCCTGCGGCAGCGGAGGCGCTTTTTTACGAAAGTTTGGCCAGGCTTTCGGATAAAGGTCGTCGTCCGATCGTTGTGATCGCGGGGAATCATGATCATCCCGACCGGCTTGCTGCGGCCCGGACGATCGCGGAGGAACAAAGCATCTCCATCGTCGGCTATCCGCTGAAAACATCGCTGCGCATCAATGTGCCGGCATCCGGAGACGTTCTCCATGTGGCCGCGCTTCCCTATCCGTCTGAATCCCGCCTGCGGGTGAGTTTGATCGAGGAAGGCGAGGCAGAGCGGCTGCGTGAAGCGTACGATGAGCGCATCCGCACCATTTTTGCCAAGTTGACCCGCACTTTTCGCCCTGATGAAGTGAATATTGCCATGAGTCATCTATTTGTCGCCGGCGGGGCGGCTTCAGATTCGGAACGCCCCATTGAAGTAGGCGGGGCGTACACGGTCCGGGCCGCAAGCCTGCCCCCTGCGGCACAATATACGGCACTCGGTCATTTGCACCGTCCCCAACATGTGCAGCAGGCGCCTGCGCCGGCCCGTTATGCCGGTTCACCCCTCGCCTTTAGTTTTTCCGAATCGGGATACGCGAAATCGGTGACGGTGATCGATGTGCGGCCGGGGAAAATCGATCTAATTACGGAAATTCCTTTGAGGAGCGGGAAGCCTCTTGTCCGATGGCAAGCCAAACAAGGTCTTCCACAAGTTTGGCAATGGATTGAAGAAGGAAAGGACGCCGCCTGCTGGATTGAATTGGAATTGCACTTGGCGCACACGCCGTCTTTGGAAGATATTCATCGTTTGCGCAAAGCACATCCCGGTTTGGTGACCATCCGACCGGTTTTTCCCGAAGATGAGCGCACATATACGGCGGGTGCAAACAGGCATGTTCCGATCGATGAATTGTTCACCCGATTTTACGTTCGCCAGACAGGCGGTGCCCAACCCGAGGAACGTTTGGTGAAGCTCTTTTTGGAACTGATCAATGAAGAAGAGGAGGAGGACAGGCATGCGGCCGATTGAACTGACGGTCCAAGGTTTACATAGTTTTCGGGAAAAACAAACCGTTGATTTCCAAGCGTTGACCGCAGGGGGCGTCTTTGGCATTTTCGGCCCGACGGGGAGCGGGAAATCCTCACTTCTCGATGCCATGACCCTGGCCCTTTACGGAAAAGTGGAACGGGCCGCGAACAACACCCAGGGAATATTAAACCATGCCGAAGATACGTTGGCCGTCACATTCACGTTTGAGCTAGGTTATGCCGGCTCCAAACGCCGATATAAAGTGGAACGCACGCTGAAACGGACGGGGGATGTCACTTTGAGGACAGCCATGTGCCGCTTTCTGGATGTCACAGAAGATCCCATCGTCTTGGCCGACCGAATGGGGGATGTCAACCGGCAAATAGAGGATTTTCTCGGCCTGTCCAGCGATGACTTCACCCGGGCGGTTGTTCTCCCCCAGGGAAAGTTCGCCGAATTTTTGCATCTGAAAGGATCTGAGCGGCGACACATGCTCGAAAGGTTGTTTCATCTTGAAAAATACGGGGACGAGCTAAATAGAAAACTGAAGGAACGCATCGCGGATACGACGCATGCCAAAAATGCCGTCGAGTCAGAACTCACCGGACTCGGTGACGCATCCCGTGAAGCCGTTTTGGAAGCCGAAAAGCGTTTGAAACAATTGGAAAGCGCCTTACACAGGGCGAACGAAGAACTGCGGGAAATTGAAAAAAGATATGATGAAGAAAAGCAGCTGAAAGAATGGCAGGCAGACAAGGAGCAGGCTGAAAAACAATTCACAGAGCTGCAGCAGAAAAAAGCAGACATAGACCGGATGGCCGATGCGCTGCGCGAGTCCCGGCTGGCCGAGCGTCTTCTTCCCTATGCCGAAGAGAAGGAGGCCAGCAGAGTAAACTTAAGGCAATGGCAAAAAGAAGCTCGGGCAAGCGAAAAAGAACGACAAGCGTTGTCAAGGAAAGAATTAGAAGCGCGTGAGGCTTATGAACGAGCACGCCGGCTAAAAAGTGAACGGGGCCCCGAGCTGCAAGTTCGTCTGGAACGTCTGAAGCTGGCGAAAGACGATTTTGAAAAATTGAACAAGGAAAAAGAAACGCTGAAAAAACTGTCAGAAGCACAAAAAAACACAGCCGCCAAGCTGCGCGATCACGAACGAAAATTAACAAAAGCTAAAAAAGATTTGCAAACATATGAGCAAGCCCAAAAGGACCTAAAAGAAAAACTCGAAAAGCTGGAAGTACCCATTCAAAAGAAAAATGATATTTACTACGCTTATGAAGCGAAGCAGCATATCAAACATGAACAACAGCGTTTGGCAGAAGAACGGAAAGAATTTGAGCGCCAACAAAGTGCTTATTCGGCTGGCCTGCAAGACTTAAACGAGGTGCAACATCAGGCTGCGCTCGTTCTGGATCAAGTGACCCAAAGGTTCGCCCAAGTGTATCGCCTGTACGAACGATCTATTGAAGAGGAAAGGGAGCTGAACCATTTTCTGGCCCGGCTTGAACAACGCATCGGCGATTGGCGCCAAAAGCTTGAACAGGAAAAAGAAAATGCGCTGGCCCACACGCTGGCCCGGCGGCTTGAAAAAGGCGTCCCCTGTCCCGTCTGTGGTTCCACGGAACATCCTGATCCCGTTCAAGCGCAGGAGCCGACCGAGACGGAGCAACGTTTAAACGGTTGGGAGGAGCTGAAAGAACGGGTGCAAGACACGCTGAGGGAGCTGGAACACAGGAAATGGCGCTTGCATCAAATGGCCGATCGGCTGACGGAAGCACTTGGATTGGAAGATGAAGCGGCCGCCGCTTCCGAATGGCAGCCAACACCCGCTCAGCGTTTCCCGTTTTTCGATGTACCGAATTGGGAAGAGCAAGCACGTCATGTATTGCATTTAATAATAAAAGAAGCGGAAGAGATCACTGACTTGGAGCGCATGGTTCGTCAGGAAATACAAACGTTAAACCAAGTTCGTCATCAAGTGCAAAAAACAGAAGAGGCCTTGAAAACGTTAGCCGCGGACGTGAATCATCGACGAGAAAAAGTGAACGTACTGAGCGAGGAAATCGCTCAGTCTCAAAATGCATGGAAAGACAGATTCGCTCATCTGGTATATGACCAGATAGAAGAAGAACAGCATCAAATCCGCCGGATGGACGAACAAGCGGCATTGCTCCGCCAACGCATTGAGAAAAGCATTCCCCATATTGAAAACAAAGCGAACGAAGTGTCCCGGATCACCGAAAACATGAATGAGTTAAATGTCGAGCTCTCCGCCATCACAACGGAGATGAAACAGAGAGAACAGATCATCGCTGAACTTTATCAAGCGGTGAACGCGGTCACGGAAGGCCAAGATGTCGATGTGCTTCTAAAACAGACGCAAGCCGTTTTAAACGATTTGCATCAACGGGAAGAAGAGACCCAAAAGGTGCTGAATGAAGCCGTCACCGCTCTGAAGAAAGCTGAAAATCGACAAGTGGTTGCCGAACAAGCGCTGCGGGATGCTGAACAGCGTGATCAACAGGCCCTTAACAACTGGAACAAATATACAGAAGACACTTCTTTTCATGATACAAATGAGGTCAAACAAGCCCTGTTGGACAAAAAGACGGAAGAAGCATACGTACAAACGATAGAGTCATATGAAGATCAGCGGAAACTTTTGCAGCAGCGGATTGAGGAGAGAAAGGCACAGCTCGCCGGGCGCAGTTTAAGCGCTGAACAATGGCAGGCTACCGTTAGCCAACTTCAGCAAGCCGCCGAAAAGATCAATCACATGCGCGAGGAACGTGGCGGCGCAGTCAGAGTGCTGCAAGATTTACGCGCAAAACATGAGCGTTATCTGGCACTAAGCAAAAAAAAGGAACACCTCGAAGATTTACTCGGCCAATATCAGGAGTTGGAACGTGTCTTGCGGGGCAAAGCGTTTGTGGAATTCGTCGCTGAGGAACAGCTGATCCAGGTCAGCCGCAACGCTTCGGATAGGCTGCATACCCTCACCCGAGGACGCTACGCCCTTGAAGTCGATTCCAACGGCGGCTTTGTGATCCGCGATGATGCCAACGGTGGCGTCAAGCGGCCGGTATCATCCCTTTCCGGAGGGGAAACATTTTTGACATCTCTGGCCCTGGCCCTGTCCTTGTCGGCATCCATCCAGTTGAAAGGGGAACACCCGTTGGAATTCTTTTTCCTTGATGAAGGCTTCGGTACACTGGACCAGGAACTGCTGGAAACCGTTATCACTGCCCTCGAGAAACTACGCACCGATCATCTTTGCGTCGGTGTGATCAGTCACGTGCCGGAATTGAAAGAGCGTTTTCCTCGCAAACTGCTCGTCACACCGGCCGAGCCGGGAGGCAAAGGGAGCACTGTTCACTTGGAGTCTCTATAATGAAAAATGCGTCTTTAGAGCAGGATAAATACATAATCTTCGCCTGACTTGGAGTGATATCAATGTCTCAAATGACTAGACCGACTGCTCAAGTATCGTGTTTCACCGAGTACCATCCGTTGACCCAAGTGATCGTCTGTTCTCCCGAGCGAATGAAAATCAGGGAAGTGATCAACCGTACACAGCGTTATTTTGTCCAAGCTGAAGGAAATATTGATGCCCGCAAAGCCGTGAACCAACATGATCATTTTTGCCAAACATTACAGCAAAACGGTGTGGAAGTGATTTTTCTGCCTTCGAAACAACTTCCCGAACAAGTTTTTACCCGGGATATCGCATTCGTCCTGCATCATTCGCTATTCATTGCCCGCTTGGATCGGGACGTACGCCAGGGTGAAGAGCAAGTGTTGAAAGATTGGCTTACCCGGCAGCACATTCCGTTTGAAGAGATGCAAGAGGGGAGCATCGAAGGCGGTGATGTCATCATTGACCGCGATACGGTTTGGGTGGGCCGCAGTGATCGGACTTCCAGCGAGGCCATTCAAGCATTGCAAGACAGACTCCCAGAGTTAGAAGTGAAGAGCGTTCCTTTTGATCCGAAATATTTACATCTGGACTGTGTCTTTAACGTTGTGTCGGAAAGGGAGGCGCTCATATTTCCTCCCGCCTTTAAAGATGACCAAATGAAGGCGTTTGCTGCCCGTTACGAGCTGATTGAAGTTTCCGCTGAAGAGCAATTCACCTTGGGAACGAACGTGCTATCAATCGGTCGTCAAAAGGTGATCAGTCTGCCCACCAACAAGAGAGTGAACGAGCAGTTAAGGCTGCGGGGTTACACAGTGATTGAGGTGGATATCAGCGAAATTATAAAATCCGGCGGGTCTTTTCGCTGCATCACGATGCCGTTGAAGCGCCGCTAAATTTCAAAATCAACCACGATAATGTCCGTTAAACCGATTTCCCTCAGGTATGAGACAACCTCTTGATGTTTTGGGTGCGGACCG
>CALBTX010000187.1 GCA_937967685.1 uncultured Bacillaceae bacterium
GGATGATCCCAGAGAAGGGATGATCCCAGAGACGGGATGATTCGAGAAGAAGGGGTGTGAGCCCAGTAGAAGGAATGACCCGACAAGCCCCACCTGCAAGCCTCGCCTCTAAGCGTTAGCTCAGGGGGCGGGTGTATGTCGGACAATGTCAAAAGTTGATGCTGTTCAGGCATGAACTTTTTTCTTTATATTCATCTTTTTATCAAAAAATGAAAGTCCCGCTCTGACTCGGTTTAGCTACGGCCGATTTTTTATATAAGGAGGCTCTATTTGCATGAACATCATCACCCCTCGTTTTGGGAAGATTGAATACACTGAAGCGGATTTGATCACTTTTCCGCAGGGTATCCCCGGTGTGCAGAAATTCAAGCGCTATGTGCTACTTCCGGTGAAAGAGTCGGATGATGTGCCTTTCGTTTTTTTACAATCGACGGAAGACGGGGACCTTTGCTTTTTGCTGCTGGATACTTTATCATTTTTTCCTGATTACGAATTCGAATTGCCGGAAAGTGATCGCCGGTCGTTGGCGCTGACCGAGCCGGAAGACGTGCTCGTTTTCACCGTCGTCACCGTCAAAGGCTCTTTGCGCGAGGCGACGACGAATTTGAAAGCGCCGCTCGTTATCAACCAGAGGCATAGAATCGGCAAGCAGATTGTTTTGGACAAAGAGGATTATTTAATTAAACAGCCTTTATTCCGCGCTGAACCGTCTTCAGACGCCGTCACATCGAGGTGAGGACATGCTCGTTTTATCCAGGAAAAAAGGAGAATCCATCATGATTGATGATCAGATTGAGCTTAAAGTGATCGATGTGGAAGGAGAGACGGTCAAACTCGGCATTCAAGCACCCAAACAGATTTCCGTGCATCGCAAAGAAATTTATCTCTCCATTCAAAAGGAAAATCAATCCGCTTTGAAGCTGGATCTCGATTTGAAGGAACTGGAACAACTGAAAAAGAATTAGCGGTTTTCCGAAATGGCTGGCGGCTTTGCTAAACATTTCCACTCTCCATTCCGATAATATGGATAACAAATGAATGTGGAGGAGATCCCCATGGAAGTTTCAAATGTTCCTTCGACCCAGACGAGTTCCAATTCAAACATTGCTCCCCCGATCAAAGGAAATAACATCCGCCAAATTAAAGAACATCTGCAACAGACGAAATCGCCTCATGAATTGTTGGCTTCACTGGAACAATTGACTCCCGGACAAATGCAAGAAATGGTCGCTGATGCAAACCAATTTTTTCGGATGACACAGACCCATCTTGAATTTCATTTACATGAAAAACTGGACAGATATTACGTGAAAGTGATCGATGCGGAAACAAAGGAGCTCATCCGTGAAATTCCTCCGGAAAAGCTGCTCAATATGTATGCGGCGATGAGGGATTTGATGGGCTTGTTGGTTGATAAACGCGTGTGAGGAGGGACAAGATATGAATCAAATGCGTATTGCCGGTCTGGCCACCGGTTTGGACACGGATCAAATCATTCGTGATTTGATGCGGGTTGAACGCATGCCGTTGGATAAATTGTATCAGGAGCGGGAGTGGGTCAACTGGCAAAGGGATGCCTTGCGGGACATTAATTTAGCTTTAACCGAATTTCGTGATCGTTACAGCCGGCTGCGGCTGCAAGGGACATTTAACGCTTATTCGATACATTCGGCCAATAGCGCTGTGGTCACTGGATCGGCCACGGCCAGTGCGGTGCCCGGCGCGTACGATCTACAAGTTCACCAGCTAGCCAAGGTGGCTCGTTTTGATTCGATCAAGCCCATTGAAAAAGACGGGGAAAAGGTCACGTCATCGACAAAAATATTGGCGGCGGACGAACAGGCCACCGAGTTTAAAATTAAAGTGCCCGCCCATCTGGACTCAGAAGACGAATATATCACAATCAAGGTGACGCACGAAGATACATACGGTTCTTTGGCCAGAAAAATCAACAATGCTCAAGACGAAGCGGGCAGGTCTTTAGGCTTACGGGCCTCTTTTGATGAAGCCACCGCCAGCTTTTATATTTCCACGCGTGAGATGGGAGCCGATCAAGAGATTGTGATTGAAGACGTCGATGGCGATTTCGTTCAAAAACATATTTTGGGTGTCGATGCCACATACGACTGGACGAACAGTGCGCACATCAGGCGTGAGGAGGTCAGTGCAGGCACATATCGATACGCCGTCTCCGGGCAAAACGCCTCGATCACGTTTGACGGCAAAACGGTCGATGATTTGACAACCAACCAGGTCACCGTGCACGGCATTCAGCTTAATCTGCTGAGTACGACCGCTGAAGACGAATCGGTCACCATTCGGGTGGAAAGTGATCCTGACGAAGTGTTTGAACTCGTCAAAGAGTTTGTCGAGAGCTACAACGAACTGATTGAAGACATTGACAAACAACTCAATGAACCGAGGTACCGTGACTATCCCCCATTAACGGAAGAACAGAGAAGAGAACTGACCGAGCGTGAAGCGGAATTGTGGGACGAAAGGGCAAAAAGCGGCCTTTTGCGCCATGATAACGAGCTTCGTTCGCTTTTGACGAATTTGCGCCGGGCGCTCAGCGATCCGGTGGAAGGCATCGGATTGGGAGAGTTAAGATCGCTCTCCGAGATCGGTATCCAAACGGGGGATTATTCGTTCGGAGGCCGCCTGTTTATAGATGAAGAACAATTGCGCCAGGCCATTGCCGAAAAGCCCGATGAAGTGATGAACCTGTTTACGCGACGCGCGCCGGACGATATTTCTGACGGGGATCAGGCCGCTCATACCGGTTTGGGCCACAGGGTGTATGAACAATTAAATGCGGCCGTCAACCGTTTGCGGGACCGGGCCGGCCGACCGGGGATGACGAGCGCAGATCAAAGTACGCTAGGGAAAAACTTAAGTCGGATCGACGAGCAGATCGATCGCTATGAGCTGCGCCTGCAACAGGTGGAAGAACGGTACTGGAGGCAGTTTACGGCATTGGAGAAGGCAATGAACGAAATGAATCAGCAAAGCTTGTGGCTGCAGCAAACGCTGTTTGCCAATATGGGCGGTTATTCATCGTAGTTGGGTAGTGATTAATCTTATTTGGGTGGTTATCGATGCGAAAACCAGAACAGGACATTGAGCCGAACGACCGGGCAGGTGTGGAGCGCCACGGATTGTTTCAGCGGTTATATGCCTGTACGCAAAAGATTTTTGACCAAGTACAGCATATATATGCCTCCGAGGAAGGGCGCGACGCCGATGCCATGGAACAATTGCATGCGCTCGTCACTGAGCGCGGACATGTGATTGAAGAGCTGCAGAGACAAATAGGGCAACATTCGACCGAATCCCCGGCCTTATCCGCAGATGAAATACGGCAAATGAAGCGCTGGGAAGAACAGATGGAACCGCAATTGCAGGACATCCGGCAGCGTCTTGCCGCTCGGATCAATCGCTTGGAGCGGGGCAAAAAACTGGCCAGGCATTATCAGAGCAGCTATGGGCTGCCCTATACGGATGGCGCTTATTTTGACAGGAAAAAGTAAGCGGATGATCGACGGAAGGGGGGACCACTTTGTCTGTTAATCAGCCGTATCAAACGTACAAACAAAATGCCGCTCAAACGGCATCACCCGGTGAATTAACGTTAATGCTTTACAACGGCTGCCTGAAATTTATTAAGCAGGCGAAAAGCGCACTGGAACAACAACAGATGGAGGAAAAAAACAAATACATCCTTAAAGCGCAAGACATTATTCGCGAGCTGATGCTGACTTTAAATCCGGATGTGGATATTTCCAAAAACATGCTCCAGCTGTACGACTACATGCTTCAGCGCTTAATCGAGGCGAACATCCACAACGACCCTGCTCTTTTAGACGAAGTGGAAGGGTATGTCACCGAGTTCAGGGACACATGGAAAGAAGTCATTCAGCTGAACCGCCGCTTACAGCACGGAGATGATACACAAAATCGATAAGCGCCTTTCCGGGAGTGGACCGTAGCGGTCCGCTCCTTTTTGCTGGGCAAATATATGTTTGGCCGGCCATGCCCGGTGCTTGCCGCTTTTTCCTTGTGAAAAAAATGAATCAGTGCATAAGAACCCCAAACAGGTTGTGGACAACATGGCACACAGACTTGTGGATAATGTGGATAAATTTGTGCATAACTTGCAGATTTGCTTGTCAAATAGATTCCTCATTCTGAATGAGCTGTGGATCAATGCAAATAAAAATTTTTGTGAACAATGACGGGGCATTTAGGCTGTCGAAAAGGAGTATGGTATAATAATGATAAGGGTTACATGAATGTGCCCGTTCGAGAAAGCCTGCAATCCATGGCCATTTAGCAGCCAAAGGAGGAATGATTGATGAACTTTAACATTCGAGGCGAAAACATTGAGGTGACACCAGCCTTGCGCAACTATGTGGAAAAGAAGCTGGGTCGCTTGGAACGTTATTTTGCAGAAGATATCACCTCCGACGTCTATGTCACGATGAAAGTACTGCGTGATCAGCACAGTGTAGAAGTGACGATACCGATGACGAAACTGTTGCTTCGTGCCGAGGAAAAAAGTTTGGACATGTATGCTTCGATCGACCTCGTCGTCGAGAAACTGGAACGCCAGATCAGAAAGTACAAAACGAAAGTCAATCGGAAATTTAGAACGGACGGAAGCGTGAAGAAATTGTTTCATGAAGATGCAACGAACGGAAGAGCCGCCGTTGACAATGAAGGTGACCAACCAGAAATCGTGCGCACAAAACGATTCAATCTGAAACCGATGGATGCTGAAGAGGCCATATTGCAAATGGATATGTTGGGACATAATTTCTTTGTTTTCTCCGATGCGGTGACCGAGCAAATCAGCGTTGTTTATAAACGGAAAGACGGACGCTACGGATTAATCCAACCGGAATAGAAAAGCGAACCGGAATAAGAAAAACGAAACGAATCGGTTACGCCGGGCGTTAAACACCCCCAGTCACGCTTTGGGCGCGAAGCGGCTGGGGGCTTCATCATTTGAAACGATATGTATGAATTGTTAAAATATGAACATCACAAATGTTGGACGAGGGAGCGAACGATTTATGCTCGGTTGGTTACAAAAAGTCGTGGGAGATCCGCTTGAAAAACAACTGAAAAAAATGAGAAAAACGGTCGAGCAGATCAATGCTATGGAAAGTGATATGGAAAAATTGGCCGATCATGAATTAAGGCAAAAAACGGAAGTGTTTAAACAGCGCCTCGCAGACGGTCAAACATTGGATGACTTGCTGCCGGAGGCGTTTGCCGTTTGCCGGGAAGCTTCCAAACGCGTCTTAAACATGCGTCATTTTGATGTGCAGCTGCTTGGAGGCATCGTTTTACACAAGGGAGAAATTGCGGAGATGAAGACAGGGGAAGGGAAAACGTTGGTGGCCACCCTTCCGCTGTATTTGAATGCGTTAACCGGTCGAGGCGTTCACCTGGTGACGGTCAATGAGTATTTGGCCCGGCGTGACAGTGAAACGATGGGCGAGTTGTTCAATTTCCTCGGTCTGACCGTTGGCTTGAACATCAGCGGTCTGACGACTGAGGAAAAGAAAGCGGCCTACCAGGCGGACATTACGTACGGCACAAATAATGAATTCGGCTTCGATTATTTGCGGGATAACATGGTCATCTATAAAGAAAGAATGGTCCAGCGTCCGCTCAATTTTGCCATTCTGGATGAAGTGGACAGCATTTTGGTCGATGAAGCGCGGACGCCGCTCATCATTTCCGGACAAGCTCAAAAATCGACCGAGCATTACCTGGCGGCCGACCGCTTTGTCAGACGGTTGGTCAAAGACGCAGATTATACGATCGATGAAAAGGCGAAGAACGTCATGCTGACGGACGATGGCGTGGCCAAAGCGGAACAGTTTTTTGCCATCGACAATCTATATGATCACGCCAACATGGTGCTCAACCACCATATTCAGCAAGCCCTGAAGGCGAACGTGCTCATGCAGCGGGATGTCGATTACGTCGTTGATCACGGTGAAGTCGTCATCGTCGACGAGTTCACGGGACGGCTGATGCACGGCCGGCGCTACAGCGATGGGTTGCATCAGGCCATTGAAGCGAAGGAAGGTCTGGAGATCCATAAGGAGAGCATGACGCTGGCCACGATTACTTTTCAAAATTTTTTCCGCATGTACGAGAAACTGGCCGGCATGACCGGAACGGCCAAAACAGAAGAGGAAGAGCTGCGTAAAATCTACGGTCTGGACGTGTATGTCATTCCGACCCATAAACCGATGATCCGCAAGGATCTGCCCGATCTCGTCTACAAAACGGAAGAGGCGAAATACCGGGCTGTCATTCGCGAAATCGTCAAGCGCCATGAACAGGGTCAGCCCGTGCTTGTCGGGACGGTTTCCATTGAGAACTCGGAACGGCTGTCACGCATGTTGAAAAAAGAAGGCATCCCTCATGAAGTGCTCAACGCCAAACATCATGAAAAAGAAGCGGAAATCATCGCCCGGGCCGGCCAGAGAAAAGCGGTGACGATCGCCACCAATATGGCCGGCCGGGGAACGGACATTGTCCTCGGAGAAGGCGTCGAAGAGCTGGGTGGTTTGCACATCTTGGGGACGGAGCGGCATGAATCCCGGCGCATCGATAACCAGTTGCGCGGACGGGCCGGACGGCAGGGGGACCCGGGTTCGAGCCAGTTTTTCCTCTCTTTGGAGGATGAGTTAATGCGCCGATTCGGCTCGGACAATATTAAAGGCATGATGGACCGCATAGGGATGGAAGAAGATCAGCCGATCGAAAGCAAAATGATCACCCGGGCCATTGAAAAAGCGCAGCAGCGCGTCGAAGGACATAACTTTGATGCCCGCCGCTGGCTGTTGCAATATGATGACGTGATGAATCAGCAAAGAGAAATTATTTATAAGCAGCGCCGAGAGGTGTTGGAGAGGGAAAGCTTGCGCGATGTGATTGAAGACATGTTTAAAAGCGTGGTGGAACGCATCGTCGAGCGGCACACACCCGAGAGCGAAGTGCCCGAGGATTGGGATTACCAAGCCATCGTCGACCATGCCAATCGATCCTTTTTCCATGAAGGGACCGTGACCGTTAACGATATTAAAATGAAAGAACGCGAGGAAATCATCCAAATCTTTCTCGATCGCATGAAGGCCATTTATGACCAACGGGAAGCAGAAGCAGGTCCGGAAGTGATGCGGGAATTCGAGAAAGTCGTTCTGCTGCGCGTGGTGGATACAAAATGGATGGATCATATCGATGCGATGGACCAAATGCGTCAAGGCATTCATCTGCGGGCCTACGGGCAGACGGACCCCCTCCGGGCCTACCAGATGGAAGGCTTTGAAATGTTTCAGAGCATGATTGAATCCATTGAAGAGGATGTGGTCACCTATATGATGAAGGCCCAAATTACGCAAAATGTCGAGCGACAGCAAGTGGCTCAAGGGGAAGCCGTGAATCCGGGTGCCTCGGGCGCGCTTGCTGCCAAATCTGCTTCCGCTCAAGGAGGAAGAAAAAAGAGCAAACCCCAACCGATCCGCCGACCGCAGAAAATCGGCCGGAATGAACCTTGTCCCTGCGGCAGCGGGAAAAAATATAAACATTGTCACGGAGCATAACTGATTGGCGTAGTCAATGATAGAACACAACTTTCGATCATACCATGCGGACATACATTAAAACACGGCAGCACTTTAACACACCACTCGTTAAATGAACCTTAAGACTCGTTAAATGAACCTAAAGAATGGAGCTGATCAGATGATCACTATTGAGGAAATGAAACAGGCATTGCCATCGATGGCCAAAAAACTTCAAGCTTTAAGGGGGTCTCTTTGACTTAGCCGGGAAAGAAAAACGCATCGCCGAGTTGGAGGAGCACATGACCCAGCCGGGATTTTGGGACGACCCAAAAAAAGCGCAGCAGATCATCGATGAAAACAGTTCGTTGAAAGACAGCGTCAGCACTTTTCACGCCTTACAGAGGGCATACGATGATGTCACTGTCCTGTTGGAGTTGGCCGGCGAAGAAAATGACGAGGAGTTGATCAAGGAAGCCGGACAGGAATTACAAGCGCTGCAAGAAAAAATGGATCAATTTGAGCTCAATTTATTGTTAAACGAGCCTTACGATAAAAACAACGCCATCCTCGAGCTTCATCCCGGGGCGGGAGGAACGGAATCGCAGGACTGGGCGTCCATGCTGTTACGCATGTACACGCGCTGGGCCGAAGATCAAAATTTCAAGGTCGAAACGCTGGACTATCTTCCCGGGGATGAGGCGGGGGTGAAAAGCGTCACTTTGCTCATTAAAGGGCACAATGCCTACGGTTATTTAAAGGCGGAAAAAGGCGTACACCGTTTGGTGCGCATCTCCCCGTTCGATTCTTCCGGACGAAGGCATACGTCATTCGTCTCCTGTCATGTCATGCCTGAATTGGACGATGACATCCAGATCGAGATTCGCTCGGAAGATATTAAAATTGATACGTACCGGGCCAGCGGAGCAGGGGGGCAGCACGTGAACAAAACGGATTCTGCCGTACGCATCACCCACCTGCCCACCAATATCGTCGTCACCTGTCAATCGGAACGCTCCCAAATCAAAAACAGGGAAAAGGCGATGAAAATTTTAAAAGCCCGCCTCTATGAAAAACAGATCGAAGAACAACAGGAACAGTTAAATCAATTGAAGGGGGAACAAACAGAGATCGGCTGGGGCAACCAGATTCGCTCCTACGTGTTTCACCCCTACAGCATGGTTAAAGATCACCGCACCCATCTTGAAGTCGGCAACGTCCAGGCTGTCATGGACGGCGATCTCAACCCTTTCATTGAAGCCTATTTGCGCTCCAAGATCGGAAAGTGAGCTTTTCCCCGCTAAGGTGAGCTTTCACTGCTAAAGTGAGCCATGTTTCCCGCTGAGATGTTCCATATGCCCCTTCTGTCAAGCAGACAGGGGGTGTTTTTTTATGCATGTAAACGTTATAATGGGCTGTAGCAACGTGCAACAAGAGAGGGGATGTCAGTGGAAAAAATTCGGGCGGTGCTCATTGCACCTTATCAAGGTTTGAAAGAATTGGCTCAACGTCTGGCCAAGGAGCAGGATATGCTGGATTTGACGGTCGTTCAGGCCGACTTGAAGGCGGCCTTGCCCATTGTCAACCAATTTGAACAGCGGGACTGCCAAGTGGTCATCAGCCGCGGCGGGACGGCTCAATTGATTCGTGAACACACGTCGGTGCCGGTGGTGGAAATTCCTGTTTCGGGGTACGACATTATGCGCACCTTGCTGCTGGCCAAAGATTATCATTTGCGATCGCATATGATTGGTTTTCCGAAAGTGTGTCAGGGTGCGGTGGCTATTTCCCACTTGCTGGAAATTGATATCCCCCATACGATCATTCATGCACGGGACGAAGTAGACGAGGCGGTGCAAAAAGCGAAAAAGAACGGGGCGCAAGTGATTATCGGTGATACGGTGACGGTCAATACCGCCCAAAAATACGGCTTGCAGGGGCTGCTGATCACGTCCGGTCGAGAGTCCGTTTTGGAAGCGTTTCACCAAGCAAGTCAATTGTGCCACAGCCTGCGTCGTTCGGAGCAAAAAACAGCTGCTTACGAAAAGCTGCTCGATGCAATACAGGAAGGCGTGGTCATTTTGAACAGCACGGGCGTCATCCACTATTGCAATCCATCCTTTCGCCAGCTGGCCCGTCTGGACGATCTGGACAACATCCGCTTTTCGATGCAGGATATCATTCCCGGTTTTGCGCGGCTAGTGGAGCGTTTGACCGGACGTGAACATGTCCGGGATTTGATCCGTATCGATGATCAAAGCTATCAAGTGGAAGGTCGTCTATTTTTTGCTGATGAAGGACAAACGTTATACAGCTTCACCTTTTACGATGAGAACCATCCTTTTCGCCGACAACAAGATGTTCAAGTGAATACCATTCCGCTGCCCATGACCTCTCTTTTGCTGCTGAATGGCACGGGTTTGACGCTGGAGAAACTCATTGAAGAAGGCAAGCGCTGGGCTAATCATGATCAACCCGTCCTTTTGTTCGGCGAACGGGGCACGGGGAAACGGTTGCTGGCTGCGGCCATCCATCAATCAAGCGCTCAAAAAGAGGGTGACCTGATCGAGATTGAAATTTTCCGTAATTCAGAAGCGGCCGTTCGTTTGGTGAGGGATGTCATTGGCCAAAGCGAACGGGCCACGTATTATGTGAAAGGAATGGAACGTTTATCGCTTGCCCGTCAAGATGAGCTGCACCGCTGTATGCGCCAGGCGCCGGGGCGTTTCGTTTTCGCTTTTCGCCATGATCCACAAGCGCTCGTCTCCGAGAAAAAGCTGTCCAGACCGATTTTCGAATGGTGTCGCAAACAAAGCTTGTATTTGCCGCCATTAAGGGAAAGAAAGGAAGAAATACAAGCTTATATTCATATGTTTATTGCCCAAAACAACGTCAAATACGGCAAGCAAATCGTGGGGATGCGCCAAGAAGTGATTGATTATTTGATCAGCCGGCCCTGGCCGGGAAATGTGCGGGAACTGCAAGACGTCATCGAACAATTCGTACGGCAAGCGAAAGGTCCGTACATCGAAGGCAATGTGCTGCATCCGGCCGTCAGCGGTTTGCCGGCGGCAGAGAAAACGTGCCCGATCGATTTGACGAAAACACTTTCCGAAATCGAACAAGAAGTGATTCAATACGTGTTGAAAGAGGAAAATAATAATCAGACGAGAGCGGCTAAACGCCTGGGCATCAATCGCTCCACCTTGTGGCGCAAATTGAAGCAATGACGACGATCAATTGGTTCGTTGCAAAATGCATCTTTTATTTCTTGTTGCGGCACTAAATTAAAAATGAGTTGCATTATAACACAATCAAGGTTAGAATGTTGGCGGGGGAAAAAAGATGAAACTAAGTATCATAGCAGATGATTTGACAGGCGCCAATGACAGCGGTGTTCAACTGGCCCGTCAAGGTTTGCGGACGTCGGTTTTATTAGACGCAGACCGGGAGACGCTAACAAAAACGGAAGCGGTCGTCTTGGATACAGATACACGATCGTTGCCTGTTGCGGAAGCTTACGAGCGGGTTGCCCAAGCTTCACGCCTTTTGCGTGAAGCGGGATTTGATACCGTGTATAAAAAAATTGACTCCACGCTAAGGGGTAATCTCGGGGCGGAAATCGATGCCGTTTTTGATGTTTTTCAACCGGATGTGGCCATCATCGCCCCTGCCTACCCTCAAAATGGCCGAACGGTCGTGCAAGGGGTCCATTATTTGCATGGCGTGCGTTTGGATGAGACCGAATTTGCCCTTAGCCCGAAAGATCCGGTGACAGAAGCTTACATCCCGGATTTGCTCCGGGAGCAAACAGAGCGAGGGGTCGCTTTGATCAGCACTGAACAGTTGCGACAAGGAGCAGAGCGGCTTAGTCAGCAGCTGAAGGATTGTGTGGCCCAACACATGCCTTATCTCGTCTTTGATGCTCAGACAGAGGAAGATTTGCAATGCATTGCACGGTACGTCCATCAAACGCCCTACACAGTGCTTTGGGTCGGGTCCGCCGGTCTGGCACAGTATCTGGCCGATGTGTACGGTTGGCGCAAAGACAAACGGCCCGTCTCCATTGCGGCCAATGAGAAACCGGTTTTATGTGTCGTTGGCAGTGTCAGCCGGGTGTCCAGAAAGCAGTTGGAGGCACTGCAAAAGGAACCGAACGTTTACGGATTAAGGTTGGATGCGATGCAGACTTTGTCAAGCTCCGGCCAACGCATGACGGAAATGGGCAGGGTCATCCAGGAAGGGCGGGAAGCGTTGCAGCGAGGGCGCCATCTCGCGCTTTACTCCTCCGGCAGTGAACAGGACATTGCCCAAGTGCAGCAATGGGCTCAACAACGGGGATTGAGCAGCTCTGAAGCGGCTGACGAGATTGTTCGTGCGCTGGGGGAAGCCGCCGCACAATTGATTGAGGAAAATGACCTGCAAGGCATCATCATGACGGGTGGCGACACGGCCAAACAAGTTTGTCTCCACCTGGGGATCAAAGGGTTTGAACTGCTGGATGAAATTGAAACAGGCATTCCTTTCGGACGCTTGATCGGCAAAAGCGATATTTACGCCGTCACGAAAGCGGGGGCTTTCGGCAGTGAGCAAACGTTTGTCAATGCCATCCATTTATTGCAAGGAAAAGGAGGAATCCGATCATGAAACCGGTGATAGGGATCACGATGGGAGATGCTGCAGGGATCGGCCCGGAAATTATCGTCAAAGCTTTAACCGATGCACAAATGTATGACCGCTGCCGGCCGATCGTCATCGGGGATGCGAAGCGGCTGGAGCGTGTGCAAGGCATCGTTGGCGCGGAACTGAGCATTCATCCCGTCCAACAAGTCAATGAAGCCCGGTTTACATACGGCACCGTGGACTGCTTAGATCTGGATTTATTGCCCGAGGATCTGCCCTTCGGGGCCGTGTCCCCGCAAGCGGGAAATGCCGCCTATCAATATGTGGCCAAAGCGGTTGAATTGGCTCAAGAAAAACAGATTGATGCCATCTGTACCGCTCCTTTGAACAAAGAGGCGCTCCAAAAAGGAGGACATTTATATCCGGGGCATACGGAAATTCTGGCTGATTTGACCGGAACTGAAGAGTATTCGATGATGCTCTCCGCCCCGCAATTGAAAGTCGTCCATCTGACGACTCACGTCGGTCTGTTGAAGGCGATTGAGATGATCAACCCGGAACGAACGTACCAGGTGATCCGCCTGGCGGATGAGACGTTGAAACGTGCCGGTCAGAACAATCCCCGCATTGCCGTGTGCGGGATTAATCCGCATGCCGGAGAAAACGGTCTGTTTGGCAACGGGGAGGAGGAGGAGAAACTGATTCCCGGCATTGAAAAGGCACGGTCTGAAGGGATTAACGTCCAAGGGCCTTTTCCGGCGGATACGCTCTTTTTTCGAGCCGCCCGGGGAGACTTCGATATTGTCGTGGCCTGTTACCACGATCAGGGACACGCGCCTGTGAAAGTGCTGGGGCTGGAAGCGGGGGTGAACATTACGATCGGTTTAAAGGGCGGAATCATCCGTACTTCTGTCGATCACGGCACCGCATTCGATATTGCCGGAAAAAACCTGGCTGATGAACGAAGCATGAAAGCAGCCATACGGGCCGCCATTGAGTTGGCGCCGGATAGATAAAGTGTTTCAGGATGTGACAGATAACGGCTTATCCTTGTGACAAATAACCGTTGATTCTTTTTATGATGAACATTTATTGTGGGTACCCTTTATTGTTGTGGTCCGATCATCTACCCGTGTTCATGCCGCTTCTTCCGCGTTCTCGCCGCTCGATGTGGGCGGCTATTTTTTCGCCATGAAAACGTCCATTTTCAATGAAAATTTCGTTGGCGTTGTTTCCTGCCGCCAGAACCCCGGCGATAAACAGATTCGGCACGTTGGTTTCCATCGTGTCCTCATTGTACCAAGGCCGTCCCGTTTCTTGATCTATTTGCACCCCGATGGCCGTCAAAAAAGAGTGGTCGGGACGGTAACCCGTCATGGCAAAGACAAAATCGTTGGGAATGGTTTTGACTTCGTCCTTCACCCTGTAGATGACTTCTCGTTCCTTAATTTCTTCGACCTCGGCTTCAAATTCCATCCGCACTTTTCCCCGCCGCACGAGTGACTTGAATTCGGGCAAAATCCACGGTTTGATGCTGGATGAATACGCTGTGCCCCGGTAGACAACGGTCACCCGGGCCCCCGCTTTCTCCAGTTCCATGGCCGCATCAACGGCCGAATTGCGCCCTCCGATGACGAGGACATCCTGATTGAAGAAAGGGTGCGCTTCCTTAAAATAATGAAACACTTTGGGCAGCGATTCCCCCGGAATGTTCATCATGTTCGGGTGATCGTAATAACCGGTGGCCAAGACGACATATGTTGTTTCATACTGTCTGTTTTGCCCGTCCCGTGTCGTACTGAAAACAGAGAACGTGCCCTCTTCTTTTTTGACCACCCGGTCGACTTGTTCATACGTGTGAATGCGCAAGCGATGCTTGCGGGTGACTTCCCGATAATAAGCCAACGCTTGATTGCGCTTCGGTTTTCTTTCTTCGATGACAAAAGGAATGCCGCCGATTTCCAAATTGTCCGGGGTGCTGAAAAAAGTCTGGTGGGTCGGATAACGGTAAATGGCTTCAACAATATTTCCTTTTTCAATAATCAGCGGACGGAACCCCGCGTTCTGTAAAGCGATGGCTGCCGCCAGGCCGCACGGTCCGGCCCCGACAATCAATATATCTTCCTTGCTGATCTGTTCCACTTGAACGTCAACTCCCCCAAAAATATGCGTGCTAGACGAAGATTTAATTGAGTCGACACTTGTTGAATATTGTAAACGAGCGGATGGCAATCTTCAACTTCCCACATTTTTCCGGCAAAAATGTCAAACACAAATCTATTATTTCCGATATAATATGATAGAGTCATGACTTTTTTGTATAAAAAAGAGGAATTTTGGTAAGCGTGTCGAATATCTCTTTGGAGTAGATGGAGTGATCCATGCCTATGATTCGCATGAGAGGCGTTTATAAAACATATGCCAACGGTGTCCATGCCCTGAAGAATGTTTCCGTGGACATCGAGCCGGGGGAATTTGTTTACGTTGTCGGCCCGAGCGGAGCAGGGAAAACGACCTTTATTAAATTGATGTACAGTGAAGAACGCCCTTCCAAGGGGGAGGTTCATGTCAATTCTATTAATCTATCCGATTTGAAAAATAGGGACAAGCCCAAGCTGCGTCGTTCGCTCGGGGTTGTCTTTCAGGATTTTAAGCTGCTTCCCCGCCTGACGGCTTTTGAGAATGTTGCCTTTGCCATGGAGGTGACGGAAAAGCCGAAACGGGAAATCAAAAAAAGAGTCATGGAAGTGCTCGATCTCGTTCGTTTGAAGCAGAAAGCCCGTTCCTACCCGCACGAGCTTTCCGGAGGAGAACAGCAGCGCATCTCCATTGCCCGCGCGCTCGTCAATAAGCCGGGGCTGGTGATCGCCGATGAGCCGACCGGAAATCTCGATCCGGACACGTCCTGGGGAATTATGGAGCTGTTTGAAACGATCAATCATCTAGGGACAACGATTGTGATGGCCACCCATAATAAAGACATCGTCAACAACATGAAAAAGCGAGTGATCGCCATGGAACACGGCGAAATTGTTCGTGATCAGCTCAGAGGGGAATACGGCTATGAAGATTAAAACGTTGGGACGCCACGTCCGGGAAGGGATTAAAAATATCGGTCGGAACGGCTGGATGACGTTGGCGGCGATCGTCTCGGTGATGGTCACACTGCTCGTCCTGGGGGTTTTCCTCTTATTGGCGCTCAATGTCAATCATATCGCCGACAACATCGAGCAAGATGTAGAAATCAGGGCCACTGTCGAGCTGGAGGCCAATGAAAGCGATATCGAGACATTAAGGAACCAGTTGGCTGCCGTCTCCGGGATCGCCCAGATCGAATTCGTTCCCAGTGAACAGGGAGTGGAAGAGTTCCTGGCAAGTCTCGGTGAGGACGCCCGCTATTTTGAAGAGTTAAAGGAAGACCATGAATTTCTGCCGGATATGTTCGTCATTCAAACGAAAAATCCTCAGGACACGCCTGACATTGCCCAGCAGATTGAACAACTGGATTCGGTAGGCAAAGTGAATTACGGCGGAGAAACGACGGAAACATTGTTTTCGGTGACGAACACCGTCCGCAATATAGGGATCATTTTCATTATCGGGCTTGCTTTTACTGCGATGCTTTTAATCGCCAATACGATCAAAGTGACCATCAATGCCCGTAAAACAGAGATTGAAATTATGAAACTGGTCGGGGCGTCGAACAGTTTCGTGCGTTGGCCCTTTTTTATCGAAGGCCTCGTCCTTGGGGTTGTCGGTGCGCTGATCCCGGCCCTGATTTTGATCTTCGGTTATGACCAATTGCTGCGTTCTGTTTCGGAAACCATTCGCTTGCCTTTCTTTCAATTATTACCGATGTATCCTTTGGCTTTTCAAATATCTTTCGTCTTAATCGGTATCGGCGCGTTTATCGGCATTTGGGGAAGCATTATTTCCATTCACCGCTTTTTGCGTGTTTGAGAAAGCTGTCTGTCGGTACAAAGTTGTCTGTCGCATACATTTTTTGGTAACCGATGACTTTGGCCTCTTTCACGGACCCGACGTTGTCGCTGTGTTGTTGGCCGTTTCAAAGATACTGTTCGCAGATTGATAGATCAGTTTCAGATTGATAGATCCGTTTATAGAAAGAGAAGGGCACATCAACGAGGGGAGGATATTCACGTTGAAGTTGAAGGTAAACAAAAAAACATGTCTGGCGGTTGTCCTGGCCGGAGGGATGGCCTTGTCTACCCTCCTGGTGAACGCTGGTTCACCGGCAACGGTTAAAGCGGCTTCTGCCGAGCGGGTGCAGGAGATTGACAAACGCATTCAAGAAATAGAAGGCAAGAAAAAGGAAAGCGAACAGGAACGACAGCAGCTGGAGAGTGAACTTAAGCGTCTCGGGGAAGAAAAAGATAGATATTTAGAAGAGCTTGAAGTGTTGGAAGTAGAATTGAACCGCACGGTTGAGGAAATCGAGACAAAAGAAGACGAAATTAATGAAACGGAAGATAAGGCCCAACAGGCCGCCCGTGAATTGAAAGCAGCCGAAAAACGGGTGCAAGAAAGAGATCGGCTCTTAAAAACGAGAGTCAGAGCGATGTATGAATCGGGAGGAAACATTTCGTACATAGAAGTTTTGCTCGGTGCATCCAGCTTCGGTGATTTTTTGCAAAGAGTCGATTTCATCACAACGATCATACACCACGACCAAAATCTGCTCGAAGAACATATTCGCGATCAGAAAATGATTGCCCAAAAGAAAAAGGAGATTGAGCAATTACTCGTGCAATTGGAAGAACAGCTGGAAGAACTGCATGTGTTGGAAGCCCGCTTAGAACGACAGCAGCAGGAAAAGCGGGTGCAAATTGCCAGCATTGAAGAGGAAGAAGAACATTTACACGAAATCAGTGAAGAAGTGCAGGAAGAAATGTTGAGGTTCGTTAATGAACAAAGCGCCCTGCTCGCTGAAAAGAAAGAAATACAGGCTGAACTGAAAAGAATGGAAGAAGAACGGAAAAAAGCGGCTCAACAAGCCGCGGCTCAACAAACCACGGCCAAAAAAGGAAGTGCGGAAAAAACATCGAACAGTTCACCCTCCGCATCCACCCCTTCCGGCGGACAATTGGCTTGGCCGGTACCTGGTTACGGCATAAACTCATCCTATGGCATGCGTGTTCATCCTATTTCCGGGAAACGTAAAATGCATTCCGGGGTAGACATGTCGGCACCATCCGGAACGGCAATTGTTGCCGCAGAAAGTGGCATTGTTGTCCATGCCGGACCGCATAGCAGTTGGGGAAATCATGTGATCATTGACCACGGGGGCGGCATGCAAACTTTGTATGCCCATATCCGTGACGGAGGCATTAAGGTTTCTGTAGGCCAGCAAGTAAGCCGAGGACAAAAAATTGCCGAAGTCGGAAGAACGGGATCGGCTACGGGAAATCATTTGCACTTTGAGGTGTATATCAACGGCAAACGAGTCAATCCCGCTCCATATCTGGGGCTGTAATGGTTCAAACTGGGCGTTCACGTATCACCTTTCATATGCTAAAATAAAATTCATAGTTGGTACAGGCCACACATAAACTAAACAGGAGGCTTCACACAAGAACCAGCCGCTTCATCTTGTGCGAAGCCTCTGCTCAATCATAAGACAAGGTGGTGCGACCCTGGATGAACCTGAGAGGCAGGACAGTTATATTACTCATCTGTTTGTCCATTTTGCTAAGCAGTTTTGTGACGATGTTGGTCGTCAGTTCAGGTTCTTTAGGCAGTAGTGAATCTGCATCGTCTGCCCTGGAAGACGACGAACCAGCAGAAGATCAAGCGCAATCGAACCATGAAGATGAAGCGAATGGCGACAGTTCAGGGAACGAGGAACATCTGCGCAAAATACATGAAGTGTACGACATTATTATGAACAATTACGTCCTGGACGTTGATGAAGACGCACTGTTGGAAGGTGCGATAGACGGGATGTTGGAATCATTGGATGATCCGTACTCCGTCTATATGAATACGGAAGAGGCTCAACAGTTTCAATCTTCTTTTGAATCGTCGTTTGAAGGGATTGGGGCGGAAGTCGTCATGAAAGACGGCCGAGTCACCATCGTCTCACCGATACGAGGTTCTCCTGCCGAGGAAGCGGGTTTGCGTCCGAATGATCAAATATTGAGTGTCAACGGTGAAGAACTTGAAGGTTTGAATTTGCATCAAGCCGTGCTGAAAATCAAGGGGCCGAAAGGGTCTGAAGCCCAGCTGGAAATATTGCGGCCGGGTCTATCCGAACCGATCAAAGTGACCGTCATCCGGGACGAGATTCCTTTGGAAACGGTTTATGCCGATACAATCTCCGTGGATGGAAAAACGTTAGGAAAACTTGAGATCACTTCCTTTGCCCAAAAAACGGCCGAACGTTTTGAGGAGGAACTGCGTCAATTTGAAGCGGAAGGGATTGACGGGCTGATCATTGATGTGCGCGGAAATCCGGGAGGATATTTGGATGCAGTGCGGGAAATCGGTCAGCTGCTCATTCCCGAGGAAGGGATTATTACGCGGATTGAAAACCGTGACGGTGAAAAAATGGTCTACCGTTCCAGTTTAAACGAAAGGAAGCCCTATCCGATCAGTATCATCATCGATAACGGCAGTGCCAGTGCCTCGGAAATTTTGGCCGCTGCTTTACAGGAAGCAGGAGATTACACCGTCGTGGGCGAAACTTCTTTTGGCAAGGGCACCGTGCAAAGTGCCATTGAGTTGGATGATTCCAGCGAGGTCAAAATTACGATCGCCAAGTGGCTCACTCCTGATGGAAACTGGATTCATGATCAGGGTGTCAAACCTGATGTGGAAGTGTCACAGCCTGATTACTTTAGGGCGACGCATATAGCCACCGATCCGCCGCTGGAAAAAGATATGAACAACGATCAGGTGCAAAATTTGCAAATCATTTTGCAAGGGCTTGGTTATGAGCCGGGAAGGACGGACGGATTTTTCAGTGCCGAAACGGAAACAGCCGTCAAACAGTTTCAGGATGATGAAGGACTGCCGCAAACGGGAATCGTGGATGAAGAAACCGCGCTGAAAATGGAAGAAGCGTTAACGTCCGTCATGATGGATGAGGCGAATGACGAGCAACTGAACAAGGCGATTGAAGTCATGCTTGAAGAAATTGAATGAGGCGACATTTTCCAGGCTGCTAACTCATTT
>CALBTX010000188.1 GCA_937967685.1 uncultured Bacillaceae bacterium
TACTTGGCTTTTGACGGAACAAAGGGACTGAGCCCTGTTGTTCAGGATTTGGGGAGGCCAAGAGGTTAAAATTGCCAGTGTTCACCAAGGGTGGAAGAAGAACGGCAAGCGAACGAAGTTGATTGGAAAACACCACTATATCCATGAAGAAAAGGTTCCTTTCTGGGAAGGTTTTGAGCTATTTTTAATGGATACCTATGAGTACGACCCCACCAGACACCATCTCGTCATTAACGGAGTTCCCACAAATGCTTGACTGCATCTGACTGCATCGGCAACTTGACATGATTTTTTTACCATGCTAAAATGATAACCAGTTACTTAAAATTGAAAATCATCATTCAATCATTTTCTTATCAAGAGAGGTGGAGGGACTGGCCCGATGAAACCCGGCAACCTTTAAGTTTATACTTAAAAGGTGCTAATTCCAGCCGAGCCTCAATGCTTGGAAAGATAAGAGGGACATATAAATTGACGAAAACCTCTCTATCTTTCTAGAGAGGTTTTTCATTTCCTTTTTTCCATTGAAAATGAAATAAGGACACTTCTTATCAAGAGTGGCGGAGGGACTGGCCCAATGATGCCCGGCAACCATTAAGTTAGTTTTGACTAACTTAATAAGGTGCTAATTCCTGCGGGAAATGGACACCCGAGAGATAAGAAGAGAATGATCATGGTGATGAGCGCTCTCTTCTTATGAAGAGGGCTTTTTTTTTAATACATTTTATAAAAAATGAGGTGATAACAAGATTCGAAGTCCACATATGATGTGAAATTCAATGGATCGAAGAAAATGATCGAAAACAAGGAGGTTACAAACAGTGAAACAAACAATGAAAAAAACGATGGAAACATTAGCGATAAGCATTTTAGCACTTGGATTACTTATCGCTGCGGGATGTTCTTCTGATGCCAGTTCTGAAGGAAAACCTGAAAAGATCAGACTCGATTATGCGTACTATTCACCGACCAGTTTAGTGCTGAAAAAGTTCGGCTGGGTGGAAGAAGAATTTGAGGAAGAGGGGATTGAAATTGAATGGGCCTTAAGTCAGGGAAGTAATAAAGCCTTGGAGTTTTTGAACAGTGACAGCGTTGATTTCGGTTCATCCGCAGGCGCGGCCGCATTGATGTCCAAGGCCAACGGAGCACCGATTAAAAACGTATATATTTATTCCAAGCCGGAATGGACAGCACTCGTGACGAATGCGGACTCGGGAATTGAAACGGTCGAAGATTTACAAGGGAAAAAAGTGGCCGCAACACTAGGGACAGATCCGTATATCTTCTTACTTCGTTCGTTAAATGCGGAAGGCGTAGCTGCTAATGATGTGGAGATTGTTAACTTGCAACATGGGGACGGAGCGTCTTCATTAACATCAGGCTCTGTGGATGCTTGGGCCGGACTTGATCCGCATATGGCCCGGCTTGAATTAGAAGCGGATGCTCAATTATTTTATCGTAACCCTGACTTTAATACGTACGGCTTCTTAAATGTAAGGGAAGATTTTGCGGAAAATTATCCTGAATATGTCCGGCGTGTCATTCAAGTTTATGAGCTAGCGAGAGAATGGGTCCTTGAAAATCCGGAAGAATCCGTACAGCTTTTGGCGGAGGAAGCAAGCATCTCGGAAGATGTAGCCCGTATACAACTGGAGCGTAATGACTTCTCTGAACCTATACCGGGAGATATCCACCATGAAGCGCTGGCAGAAGCGGGTAAAATACTACAAGAGGGTGGCGTGATTGATGCAGAAGTTGATATTGAGGAGATCATTTCCAACCTCATAGATCCGTCCTTTGCCGAAGAAACGATTGGGAATTAGTCATCGCGAGAGGAGGGAAAGTTTATGGCAAAACATGAAGGCGAGTTAACATCCGTTCTTGATACTGAAAAAACGATGGAGAAGAAAAACGACCGTGCTCAAACAAAGAGAAACTTTCATCCATTCATCCTCGGAAGTATTTTACCCGTCGTTCTTATTTTGTCGTGGGAGGTCTTCAGCCGCCTAGGCGTGTTTCCAGCCTATCAACTGCCGACTCCAACGACCATCCTGGGAACGATTCGGGAAATGGTAGAGGATGGTACGCTCTGGGGACATATTGGGATTACAACATATCGCGTCTTTGTTGGCTTTGTGTTAGGCACCATCGCTGCGGTCATTTTAGGTTCATTGGTTGGCTTTTATAAAAAAGCTGAGCATTTATTTGATCCCCTAATTCAGGCCTTTCGTTCCATTCCTTCACTGGCTTGGGTGCCCTTGTTTATTTTATGGATGGGGATCGGGGAACCGTCCAAAGTCACGATGATTGCTGTCGGTGTATTTTTCCCGGTTTATTTAAATGTTGTCAGCGGGATTGTCGGTGTCGATCGCAAATTAATTGAGGTCGGCCAAATGTATGGGTTAAAACCGTTGCAGTTGGTGAGAAGAGTGATTTTACCCGCTTCTTTACCTTCTTTTCTCGTTGGCTTACGCAGCGGCTTAGGCTTGGGCTGGATGTTCGTTGTTGCAGCGGAATTAATGGGTGCCAGTCAGGGGTTAGGCTACTTGCTTGTCCTTGGTCAAAATACACTCTCCCCTGAGACGATCATTGCCAGTATTATCTTATTCGCCATCACTGGGAAATTAACGGACTGGATTCTGAAAACCATTGAAACACGCACCTTACATTGGCAAGACGGGTTCGTTAAATCATAAGTACAATCGCCAATTAAATCATCAGGGGGAGGGTTGGCAGATGAGTTTGGAATTGAAGAATGTCAGTCGTACGTTTGCCGGGAAACCGGCGATTAGAAATATTACTTTTTCCACTAAACCGGGTGAAATTATTGGAATACTAGGTACAAGCGGTTGCGGGAAGAGTACGTTATTGCGGGCCATCTCCGGTCTGGATCAGGACTATGACGGTGAAATAACGATCCATGGGGAGACGACAAAAGGAGTGCAAAAGACAACAGGTTTTATTTTTCAGGAACCACGTTTATTTCCCTGGCTTAATGTACTAGATAATGTCACTTTTGCGTTAAAAGGAATTAAGGAAGAAAAGACACGCCTTGGCCGACGATATTTGAAAAGTGTGGGATTAGATGGCAGTGAGCATCTGTATCCGAAACAATTATCCGGCGGAATGGCTCAACGGGTGGCCATCGCGCGTGCGTTAGTGACGTCTCCAGAGATTCTTTTACTAGATGAGCCCTTTAGTGCTCTGGACGCCTTTACGAAAATGCAATTGCAAGATTTGCTGCTGGATGTTTGGAACACGTATCAATCGACGATCGTCTTAGTCACCCATGATATCGATGAAGCGATTTATTTATGTGACCGGGTCATCATCCTTCGGGGCCAACCGGGAGAAATCGTTAAGGAGCTGACCATTCATGAACAACGGCCGAGGTCTAGAGGAAGTAAACGATTGGCCGAATGGAAAACGGACATATTAGCCAGTCTTGATATCAATCAACCGGGTTCGGTTATGACTGAATAGATTGGGGGAACACGTTATGGCAGTCACAAAAAATGAGATCATTGGACCGCTAGCGGGCACATACAACTTGGAGAACTATGACACCATGCGAAATACGTTTTCTTGGAACGAGGCCGCGCAAGCATTAAGTTTTTGGAAAACCGGCAAAGTCAATGCAGCCTATGAAACGATTGATCGGCATGTGGATGAAGGATATGGATCAAAAATTGCCCTTTACTATGTCAACGGCAATGAACAACGCACACTCACCTTTCAAGAAGTGAAAGAGAAAACAGATCACTATGCCAAAGTTTTAAAAAACAAGGGGGTGAAAAAGGGAGATCGGGTCTTTGTTTTCTTACCGAAAACCCCGGAATGTTATCTTTCTATTTTGGCCATTATTAAACTCGGCGCCATTGCCGTTCCATTGTTTGAAGCGTTTATGGAGGATGCCATCAAAGATCGGATCAATGATTGTCAGGGAAGTGTACTGATTACCGATCGTGATCTCGTCCAACGGGTCCCTCAAGATGAGATCCCTTCACTAAAGACAATTTTGTTTACCGAGGATATTGAACAAAAGGATAATAGCATCTATTCCGACACAAACGCT
>CALBTX010000189.1 GCA_937967685.1 uncultured Bacillaceae bacterium
GAGGAAGCGGTGAAGCTGGTCGGTGAAGAATTAGTGGAAGTGAAGGAGGACGAAGATGATGAAAAATATGGGTAATATGATGAAACAGATGCAAAAAATGCAGAAACAGATGCAAAAAGCGCAAGAGGCGCTCAAGGAGAAAACGGTCCAAGGTACGGCCGGAGGCGGAATGGTGAGCATCACCTTAAACGGGCATAAAGAAGTTCTCGATGTAGAAATCCAACCGGAAGCGGTAGACCCGGATGATGTGGACATGTTGCAAGATTTAGTCGTCGCGGCGATGAACGACGCGCTGAAAAAGGTGGATGAACTGGTTCAGCAGGATCTGGGCAAACTAACGGGTGGTTTAAACTTGCCGGGGTTATTCTAATGTTTTATCCAGAGCCGATTGCCAAATTGATTGAAGGATTTATGAAGCTGCCAGGCATCGGGCCGAAAACGGCCGGCCGTCTGGCTTTTTTTGTCCTGAGCATGAAGGAGGACGATGTGCTTGATTTGGCCAGATCGCTTGTTAATGCCAAGCGCCAGTTAAGCCATTGTTCCATTTGTTATAACATGACGGACGAAGATCCGTGCCAAATTTGTCGGGACAAGACGCGCAATCGTTCCGTCATTTGTGTTGTCCAAGATCCTAAAGATGTGATCGCCATGGAGAGAACCAAAGAATATGACGGGCTTTACCATGTTTTGCACGGTGCGATTTCCCCGATGGACGGCATTGGACCGGAAGACATCAAAGTGCCCGATTTGATTAAACGGTTGGAAGATGATGAAGTTGAAGAGATCATTTTGGCCACGAACCCGACCGTTGAAGGGGAAGCCACAGCGATGTATATCTCCCGGTTGATAAAACCGATCGGCTTGAAGGTGACGCGAATTGCCCATGGCCTGCCTGTCGGCGGTGATTTGGAATACGCGGACGAAGTGACGTTGTCCAAAGCTTTGGAAGGACGAAGGGAATTATAAGTCATTCCTTCAGAGCACGATCACCGCTACCGCTCCTTGATTTTGAGGTGCTGAATGCCTTCCTTGTTTCATATGCTTTTGACAAGGAGGGTTAGCCATGTTTCGAACGAAAAAAAATATTCGTTGCCATGAACAATATCGGTTGATGAAAAGTGTTGAGGCTTCCCGGAAAAGCTGGTCGGACATCAAAGCGTGGCGAATTTCCGGCGATGAAGTGCTCCATTCAGAAATGCCTTGTCTCTTGGCAGAAATGCGTTACCGCTATTTGTTGAGCCAGGCTCGAAAAAGAGGCTGGGTCAATCACTGGTACTTCGAAACATCGTGATGTTCTAAGCGATGGCTTGGACGAATAGGATGGTGGTAAAGGGAAGGAGGAAAAGGACATGGATCCACTTTGGTTGGGCCTCATATTCATCGGTTTGGTCACCTTGTTTTTTATCCTCTCGGGACGTTATCCACATCCTTTTCAGTGGCTGGGTAAAGGCGTTGTGCAGATCGTCATCGGTGCCTTTCTGCTTTTTTTGGCCAACCTGTTCGGCCAATATGTCGACTTGTACCTGCCTTTCAATATCGTCACGCTAGCCATCGCCGCATTTTTGGGTCTGCCCGGGGTGATTGGCCTGATCTGTATTCAGTGGCTCATGTTTTAAACAGCCGATGGTTCACAAGCAGAAGGTGTTGGCTGTTTGACGGGGGGAATCTATTAAGAGGACAAGTTCCTATTTTTTGAGATTGCTAGGTATAAAAATAAATGACCATTTCCATACTTGTAACATAAGTTATTATACTAACATGTGAAGTGGGGAATGGTTCGATGAATCGTTTACAAAGCGGAAAAATGTCGACGCCAACACCTGTATCTAAAGCAGAGGTTAAAGAAGAAGTATGTATCGTCTGTTCGCAAAAGAAGCAAACCGGGCTCTATATTTGGGGGCATTTTATCTGTCGGCAATGCGAAAAAGAAATGGTAGAAACGAAAGTAGAAGATCAAAAATACAAGTATTTTATTGAACAAATGCGTAAAATTTGGCTGCAAGACCATAGCCGTTAACGTGTCCAAACGCTCACGAGATGAAGGGGTTTGAACATGGATCCTCGACAACAACGCAAACCGATTTACGAAGCTTTGAGGCGGATGGCGCAACGCTCACCGGCGCGGTTTCATGTTCCCGGGCATAAAGGGGGCACCTTTTTTCCGCAAGAAGCGCTCCATATTTTCGCTCCTTTATTGCAACTCGATTTGACCGAATTGCCCGGGCTGGATGATCTGCACGATCCTCGAGGCATCATTGCCCAGGCCCAAGAATTGGCCGCCGAAGTGTTTCACGCCGACCGAACGTATTTTTTAGTCGGGGGCAGTACGGTCGGTAATCTAGCGATGATCTTGGGAACGATTGACCGCGGGGATCAAGTGTTTGTTGCCCGTCACAGTCACCGATCGGTTTTTCATGCTCTCAGCATGGCTGAGGCTGAGGCGATCATTCTCGAGCCCGAGATTTGTCCTCGGTTTCAGGTGCCTTTGGGCGTTTCAGAAAGCTGTTTTGAACAGGCTCTCCGACATTATCCTCAGGCGAAAGCAATCATTCTCACTTATCCGAATTATTATGGACAAGCTTTGGATATTGAACCGATCATCCGCCTTGCTCACGAACGAAACATGTTGGTTTTGGTGGATGAAGCCCATGGTGCCCACTTCGGTCAGGATGAATGTTTGCCTCGTTCGGCCATGCAGTTGGGGGCAGACGTCAGTGTCCAGTCCACCCATAAAATGTTGGCTTCAATGACGATGACTTCTATGTTGCACATCAAGGGAGAGAGGGTGAGCCGACCTGATATTGAAGCATGTTTACATCGTTTACAATCATCGAGCCCGTCTTACCCGCTGCTCGCTTCTCTCGACTTGGCCAGAGCCGCCTTGGCCCGGATGAAACCAGAAGATTGGCACCAAGCGCTTGACGCTTACCGGCATTTAAGGGAACGGCTGCATGAAGCGGGATGGACCGTTTCCGCTGCGGGTACGGCGGGCGGTGTATCAGAACAAGACACCTCTTCCATGGCGCCTGTTGGAGGACCGGAAAAGTTGCGGCCCAAGACGGGCACGGTTTGCCATGATCCGTTTAAACTCATCATTCGGGCCCCGGAAGGATGGCACGGTTTTCAACTGCAACAAAAGTTGTTCGAAGAAAATATTGCCGTCGAATTAGCGGATCCGACCCAAATTTTGCTGACTTTGCCGCTGGCACCGCAAATATCCTGGCATGATCGCTTGTTGCAAGCCTTGGACAAAATTCGGCATGGAAGAAATGGCGCTTTGGAAGTGGATGCCCGGAAGCCGCTCCCAAGGCCAGTCGAGTCGGCGCCCGGCGACAAATGCAGTGATGCATGTTCTGATCAAGCGTCACATGTCACTATGGCCAAAGATGGTCCGAGGTGGCGCGTTTTGCAAATGAAGCGGATCAGCTTGGAAAACGTGGAAGAAATTGATCTCAGTGAGGCGGCCGGACGCCTGTCGGCCGAAATGCTTGTACCGTATCCACCGGGAGTCCCCCTGTTGATTCCCGGTGAAGAGGTGGACAAGCAGTGTGTGGCCCGCATTCGTCTTTTGCAAGATCAGGGCGCCTATTTTCAAGGAAAACGGGTCGGTCGGTGGACAAAGCTAAAAGTTTTTAAATCGAGGGCTGAAAGTTCTTGAATAAAGACTATACATGGCGTCTGTTTACCAGTAGAATAAGACTAACAAGCCTGTCAACAAGCAGTGAACAACCGCCACTGGCAGGAGGATGTTGGCAGGGGAATGTATGGATCAGATAAAACAGAATCAGTCAAATCAGACATAGAGAGGACCATATCCATGTACGGTCTGTTCATTACGTTTGAAGGACCTGATGGCGGCGGCAAAACGACACAACTGCATCTATTGAAAGAGGCGTTGGAGCAAAGGAACTGTGAAGTCGTTTTGACGAGGGAGCCCGGGGGAACGTTGATAAGCGACCAAATTCGGCGCATCTTATTACACCCGAACAGCAAACACATGCGGGCCGAAACGGAAGTGCTGTTATATGCCGCCTCACGCGCACAGCACGTCCGGGAAAAAATATATCCGGCACTTGCAGCGGGCAAAATTGTCTTGTGTGACCGCTTTGTTGATGCCAGCATTGCTTACCAGGCGTCCGGTTTGGGTATTGAGGAAGAACACGTCAAACAGATTAATGCGTTTGCCACAGACGGATTAACGCCGGATCGCACGTACCTGTTGGATGTTCCGCCTGAGGTGGGACGCCAACGACTGCGTTTACGCTCCGGCGGGGAATTTGGCGCCCAATTGGATCGCATTGAAAGCCGGGAGGCGGATTACCATCGGAAAGTGCGCCGGGCATTCCTTGATCTTGCGCATAAAGAAAAAAGAATTCTGCTCATCGACGGCACCCAAGCGGTCCATACGATTCAGAACATGATTCTAGAGGATGTGGAGAAAATATTAGCACCAGGAAAATAAAGGCTGACATATGATAATCCAAAGCTTGATAATTCAAAGTTTGTTTCATTTTTTGGAAGCGGGGGGTAGCGGACAGTGAAATTAATTATTGCAGTAGTACAGGACAAGGACAGCAATCGCTTGTCCAATGCATTGGTTCAAGCTGACTTTAAAGCGACCAAACTGGCCAGTACGGGCGGATTTTTAAAGGCGGGGAACACCACTTTTTTGATTGGCATAGAAGATGATAAAGTGGATGAAGTGCTGGAGATCATCAAACAAAACTGCAAAGCAAGAGAACAATTGGTTGCTCCTGTATCCCCGATGGGCGGGAATGCCGATTCGTACGTTCCTTATCCGGTGGAGATCCAGGTCGGGGGAGCGACGGTGTTTATGCTTCCGGTTGAAAGGTTTGAACAGTTTTAAAGGTGGGGTTCAATATGCAAACGACAATGATGAATCCCCGGATCAAACAATGGGTCATCAATATGACTCGAAACAAGCGTATCGCACACGCATATCTTTTTGTGGGCAAAAAAGGGGCCGGAAAAAAACAGGCGGCTTTGTTTTTTGCCCAAGCTTTATTTTGTGCGGAAAAAAATGACGGCCAGCCTTGCGGCAAGTGCAGCCATTGTTTGCGCATCAGCCATTTCAATCATCCTGATGTCCACTGGGTTCAGCCGGAAGGGCAATCCATTAAAATCGAGCAGGTGCGTCATCTGCAAAAAGAATTTGCTTATCGCAGTATGGAAACGGAACAAAAAGTTTATGTGATCGAAGCGGTGGAGATGATGACATCGCAGGCGGCCAACAGTTTGTTGAAGTTTTTGGAGGAACCTCATCCGGGAACGGTCGCCCTCTTACTGACGGACAATCATCGAGAGTTGCTACCAACGATCGTTTCCCGCTGTCAGCAGGTGCCGTTTCCTCCGCCGGATCAGAGAAACTTGAGCCGACAGCTCGCGAAAGCTTACGATGCGTCTCTCGCTCACCTGGCCGCTCAGGTGACATCGATTTGGGAAGAAGCAAGCGCTTTGTGTCAGGCCGAATGGTTTGCAGAACTGAAAGAACTAGTGATACAATTAACCGAAGAGGTCGCTCAGCCATCAAACCAGCCATTATTTTTAATTTTGGATCGGTGGTTGCTGATCGCCCCGGAGAAAGATCAGACCGATGTCGGTTTAGACCTGCTCTTGTTTTGGTACAAAGATGTCCTCTACACGAAACTACAGATCAGTGAAGCGCTTGTTTTTCATGAAGAGAGAGACCGATTGCATAAACAGGCGCTCGCTTGGACAGAAGAAAGGTTGACGCAAGGAATGACGGCTGTTCTGAATGCGAAGCGCAAGTTGCAGGCTCATGTCCATCCCCAGCTTGTTCTGGAACAGCTCGTGCTCAAGTTACAGCGCCGCGCCTGACACGCCTAATTTTGGTCGGCTGAGTCACGCTTCCGGACAGGAAGGAGGATGAAGGATGTATCAAGTGGTAGGGGTACGCTTTAAAAGAGTAGGCAAAATATATTATTTTGATCCTCAAGATTTACCCGTGCAGAAAAACCGGTTTGTGATCGTGGAAACATCGCGCGGCATTGAGTACGGTGAGGTCGTCATCCCGCCGAAAGAGGTCGGGGAAAATGATGTCGTCCTGCCCCTGAAAAAAGTGTTGCGGGTGGCCACCGAACAGGATCGGGAGCAAATGGAAGATAACAGGAGAGCGGCTAAAGAAGCGCATCAAATTTGTCTGCAAAAAATTGCCAGCCACGGTTTAGATATGAAGCTCGTTGACGTTGAATATACGTTTGATCGCAATAAAATTATTTTTTACTTCACGGCGGAAGGCCGGGTCGATTTTCGGGAACTTGTCAAAGATTTGGCTTCCGTTTTCCGCACGCGCATTGAGCTGCGGCAGATCGGTGTGCGGGATGAGGCAAAAATACTGGGAGGAATCGGTCCTTGCGGCCGCATCTTATGTTGTTCTTCTTTTCTCGGGGATTTCGAACCCGTGTCGATTAAAATGGCCAAAGATCAAAACCTTTCCCTCAACCCGACCAAAATTTCCGGATTATGCGGCCGGTTGATGTGTTGTTTAAAATATGAAAACGATCAATATGAGGAAGCTTTAAAGGAACTTCCCGATCTTGGTGAGCAAATTGATACCCCCGTTGGCAGGGGACGAGTCAGCGGTCTGAATATATTGGAAAAGTTAATTCAAGTTGAATTAAAGGAACCTCCCCGGGTCGTTGAGTTCACTTTAGATGAATTGCTCACTTTTCAGGGCAGGCTGGATCAGGCAAAGACCCAAGGGTAAAAGGCTTGCGTTCACTTGAGGCATGATGAACGCGTCGAGGAGTGACTGATGGGGATGGAGAACACGGAGAAGAAAAAGCTGTTTGAACATGTCACTCAGTTAGAAAATCGGCTGGGCGAAATATATGCGGAACTGGAAAGTATTAAAGAACATATCGCCCATCTTGTCGAGGATCATCATCATTTGTTTTTGGAAAATGAACGCTTGCGGAACCGACTGGTCGAATTGGTGAACGATCAGACTCTGGCCGACAACGACAGTGAAAACCTTCGTCCGCAAGCGTCCGGCAAGCATCCCGTCGGCGAAGGATACGACAACTTGGCCAGGCTGTATAAAGAAGGTTTTCATATTTGTCATCCGCATTTCGGCAGTCTGCGGACCGAAGATCATTGTTTGTTTTGTCTTTCCATTTTAAGAAAACGGGAGTCATGACATCCGTGCAGTCAAAAGTTTTTAAAGAGATGGCCCGGTCGTAGCAAGCTTTGACTTTCCGGCCATCTCCATTTTTTATCAGAGGACGAAAGATGATGAGCGGACGAAAGATGATGAGTGGACGAAAGATGATCAGTGTCCCATTGAAAGAAAACGAACGAATGGACTATTTACCCGTTCGGCGCTTGAAAATTATTCAGAGTGAGGACGTGTTTGTTTTTTCTTTGGACGCCATCCTTTTGGCCCAGTTTACATATCTCCCCCTTCAAAAAGGAAAAATCATGGATTTGTGTACAGGCAATGGGGCCATACCGTTAATGTTAAGCATGCGGACTAAGGCGCGAATCGACGGGGTCGATATTCAGCATCGGCTCGTCGACATGGCCAAACGCAGTGTCCGTTTCAATCAGCTGGCCGATCAAATTGACATTCGGCAGCTGGATGTGCGCGATGTCCCGGCCGTTTACGGTTACGGCAGCTATGATGTGGTCACATGTAATCCCCCGTATCTTCCCGGTTATGCTGGCCAATACAACGATAATCCTCACCTCGCCCTTGCCCGTCATGAATTGAAGGGGACGCTGGAAGATTTTGTTCGTGTGGCCGGGGACATTGTCAGACCGAGAGGGAAAATCGCCTTTGTCCATCGACCGGCCAGAATGCTTGAGTTGCTCACGCTTATGCGCCGTTACCGTTTGGAGCCAAAGCGGCTGCGTTTCGTTTATCCAAAACCCGGCAGGGAGGCTAACATGATGCTTGTGGAGGGGATGAAAGACGGATCAGCTGATCTTCGTTTGCTGCCCCCGCTCTTCGTCTACCGTGAGGACGACTGTTACACCCAGGAAATGGAACAAATTCTTGGAGATGAAAGCAGGTGGGGGATGGGCCGTGAATGAGCAATATGTCGTCTACATTTTGCGCTGTGCCGACGGCAGCTTATATACGGGATATACGCGTGATTTACAAACTCGGTTGAAACAGCATGAACAAGGACGGGGAGCAAAGTATACCCGGGGCCGGGCGCCGCTGTCCCTCGTTTACGAGGAAAGGTTCAGCAGTCAATCGGCGGCCATGAGCCGGGAAGCGCGTATCAAACAGATGACCCGTGAGCAGAAACTGGCCTTGATTGACCGGAAAGCGGCGAACAAACCTGGATCAACCGCCTCCGTCCATGAAAACTGAGACGGTCACGCAAGATTCGTTGAGCGGAAGAAAGGAAGGACATAACCATGGTTTGGAGCCAAATCAGCTATCGCCAGGAAGAAGCCAAAGGTGTTTTATATTTGGTGCCCACCCCGATCGGCAACTTGGAGGACATCACTTTCCGGGCCTTGGCAACATTAAAAAAAGTGGATTATATTGCCTGTGAGGATACACGACAGACCCGCAAACTGTTAAATCATTTTCAAATCGAAAAACGTTTGCTCAGCTACCACGAACATAATCAACGGCAGAAAGGTCCGCTCATTGTGCGTGATTTGAGAGCCGGGAAAAAAATTGCTTATGTGACGGACGCCGGCATGCCGGCCATTTCCGATCCCGGTGAGCAATTGGCACAACAGGCCCTTGAGGAACAGATCAGCGTGATCGCTTTGCCGGGGGCTAATGCCGCTTTAACCGCTTTGGTCGGTTCAGGTTTATCGAGTACACCGTACCTGTTTTACGGATTTTTGGACCGGCACAAAAAAAAGAAGCGGCGCATGTTGAAAGCCTTGCGTTACATACCGTATACACTGCTTTTCCACGAAGCACCACATCGTCTGCAGGAAACATTGAAAGAGATGCTGGATGTGTTCGGCGATCGAGAAGGAGCCCTCGTACGGGAACTGTCCAAAACATATGAGGAATACATTCGGGGAAAACTGTCAGAACTTGTCGACTGGTGTACAAGAGAAGAGGTGAAAGGAGAAATATGTCTCGTTGTCTCCGGATATGACGACGCCCAAATGTACGGGCTCATCAAAGAAAAAGAGTTAGCTCCTCCGTGGTGGAAGACACTCACCCTTCAAGAACATGTCGATCATTATGTGCACAAAGGTTTTGCGGTGAAAGAGGCGATCAAACAAACGGCCAGTGACCGCAAGCTTCCTAAACGCGAGGTTTACCAGGCTTACCATCTTGAGTGACATTCGCTCTGTCTGACTCAGCCAGGCCCAAATGTCTCATTTGCTCTTAGGTGTCTGCGGCTCTCTTTTTTAAATAGTCTTGGAGAATGGGTAACAGATTTTTGACGGCCGCTTCGCTGAGAACGAGTTTTCCATCGCCGAGAACGAGGTTGTTTTCGTCAACTTGTCCCGTCAGCATACAGGCCATGCTCGGTTCATATTTTTTGAGCACAATTTTGTCGTTGTCGACGTAAATTTCCAAAGTGTCTTTTTCTTCGATGCCCAGCGTCCGGCGCAGCTCTTTAGGGATGACGACCCTGCCCAACTCATCCACTCTGCGAACGATGCCAGTGCTTTTCATGTACGGGAGCCTCCTTTTTGGGAATTTTTATTTCATCTCATCAAATTGAGTACGGCATGTTGAATTACCCACATAATACCAGTATTGGATGGAAAAGTGAACGGTTTTTTGCGCGACTTGACAAAGGAAAGACAGCTCAGGTATATTTTACACATCTACTCGGCGGTTATGAGTGAATTTTCCTCTCTATAGGGACGGGATGTATGGGCGAACAGGGGCCTATAGCAGAAATACATACATATACGTTCGGCTCTCGTCTTCTAGAGATGGGGGTTTTTTCAAATTTACAGGAGGGGTTCGATCATGAGTGAATCTCGAACGTTCTATATTACGACACCCATTTATTATCCATCAGATAAATTGCATATCGGACATGCGTATACGACCGTTGCTGCCGATGCGATGGCCCGCTATAAGCGGCTTCGGGGTTATGATGTGATGTATTTAACGGGAACGGACGAGCATGGGCAGAAAATCGAACGCAAAGCAAACGAAAAAGGCGTTACGCCGAAACAGTTTGTCGACAATATAGTTCAAGGCATTCAAGAGTTATGGAAGAAATTAGATATTTCTTATGATGATTTTATTCGCACGACTGAGGAGCGGCATACAAAAGTCGTTCAGCACATTTTTGAACGACTCATCCAGCAGGGGGATATTTATTTGGATGAATACGAAGGGCTTTATTGTACCCCCTGCGAGTCTTTCTGGACGGAACGCCAAGCGGAGGGAAACCGCTGTCCTGATTGCGGGAGGCCCGTGGAGCTGGTTAAGGAAAAAAGCTATTTTTTCCGAATGAGCAAGTATGCCGATCGCTTGCTAGAATTTTATGAGGAGAATCCTCAGTTCATACAACCGGAATCACGCAAAAACGAAATGATTAACAACTTTATTAAACCGGGCCTGGAAGACTTATGCGTCTCCCGAACGACTTTCGACTGGGGCATCACCGTACCGAGCAATCCCGAACACGTCGTTTACGTCTGGATCGACGCTTTAACGAATTACATCACCGCCATCGGTTACGGGGCGGAAGATGAGCATTTGCGTCAAAAGTTTGCCAAATATTGGCCGGCGGATGTCCATGTTGTCGGCAAGGAAATCGTCCGTTTTCATACGATTTACTGGCCGATCATGTTAATGGCGCTTGATTTGCCGTTGCCGAAAAAAGTGTTCGGTCACGGCTGGCTGTTGATGAAAGACGGCAAAATGTCCAAATCGAAAGGCAATGTTGTCGACCCGGTCCAGCTGATCGACCGTTTCGGGGTTGATCCTTTACGTTATTATTTGTTGCGCGAGGTTCCTTTCGGCGCCGACGGTGTATTCACCCCCGAAAGCTTTGTCGAGCGGACGAATTATGACTTAGCCAACGATTTGGGCAACTTGCTCCATCGCACCGTGGCGATGGTTGACAAATATTTCCAAGGTCAATTACCGACCTATATCCCGGATGCCACCGCGTTTGATCACGATTTGGTGAAAAAGGTTCGGACGACTGTGCAAAAGGTAGAGGAGCACATGGACAACATGGAGTTTTCCATAGCTCTGGCCGAGATCTGGCAGCTGGTGCGCCGGGCCAACAAATATATTGATGAAACCCAACCGTGGATATTGGCCAAAGAAACGGCGAAACGAAAGCAGCTCGGTTCAGTCCTTTACCATCTGAGTGAAACACTGCGCCATATCTCTGTCTTAATCCGCCCTTTTTTGACCGAGACCCCAGAGAAAATCTGGCATCAATTAGGGATAGAAACGGAAGAAGAAACGGCGTGGGACAGTTTGTATACGTTCGGTCAACTACCTGCCGGCAGACAAATTCGCCAAGGAAAACCACTGTTCCCCCGCTTAGATTTTGAAGCAGAAATTAAGCATATTTTACAGGATATGGGCGCTCTTGCAGAAAGCGCGGTTAAAGAAGACGGTGCGGTCCAGAACAAGGCGAATCGAGTGGCGAATGACAAGGAAAAGGAAACCAAAGACAGGACGACCGATGCGGCACAGATCGACATCGATGATTTTGCCAAAGTGGAATTGCGGGTGGCAGAGGTCATCCGAGCGGAGAAAGTGAAAAATGCCGATAAACTATTGAAATTGCAGCTTGATTTAGGCCATGAACAACGGCAGGTCATCTCCGGCATTGCCAACCATTTTCAACCGGAACAATTGCTGGGCAAAAAAGTCGTCTGTGTGACGAATTTGAAACCGGTGAAATTAAGAGGCGAGCTTTCCGAGGGTATGATTTTGGCGGGAGATGACGGAGACAAATTGGATGTCGTCACCGTGAGCAAGGACTTGCCGAACGGGACAAAAGTGAAATAAGCGTCTGGCTGTTTCATATGCGTTTGGATGCATCAGGGAGGCTTGTGATATGTTATTTGACACGCATGCCCATTTGAATGACCGCCAATTTGATGATGATAGGGAGCAGGTGTTCAAGCGGGCACAGGAAGCGGGCGTTTCTCTTCTGGTCAATGTCGGATTTAACCGGGAAACGATTCCCGAAACGTTGGCGTTGGCTGAAAAATACGATTTCGTCTATGCGGCGATCGGCTGGCATCCACACGAT
>CALBTX010000190.1 GCA_937967685.1 uncultured Bacillaceae bacterium
GCATTTCCCCCCTGATTGCCATTGGCATTGGCGGCTTCGTCCGTCGATGTTTCAGATCCACAACCTGCAGCCATGAACAAAGCCAAAACCAGCACAAAGCTTAAGGTAAAAACTTTTTTCATCTTGAACCCTCCCATTTTGTGGTTATGATTTATTTGATTTTTCACGAATGCCGGAAATGGTGGCTTGAACGGAAATGACTTCCGGATCGGTCACCACTTCGATCAAGACAGGCTCGTTCAGACGAACCGCTTCCGTGATGACTGTTTCGAAGGCGACATCCGACTGAACGGTATAGCTTCGAAGCCCAAATGCTTGACCCAACTGAACGAAGTTGGGGTTGCCCAGGTCGGTGCCGATGACGCGGGCGGGGAACATTTTCTCCTGGTGCATGCGAATGGTGCCGTACATCTGGTTGTTAAAGACGATGGCGATGATCGGCACTGCATAACGTACGGCCGTCTCCAGTTCCTGCATGGTCATCAGAAAACCGCCGTCTCCGGATAAAGAGACTACTGTTCGCTCGGGATGGGCCAGCTTGACACCGACGGCCGCCGGGAGACCATAACCCATGGCGCCCGATGTGGGACCGACGTAGCTGTTTTTGGCCTTGAACGGATAGAAGCTATGTAACCATCCGGAAAAATTTCCTGCGTCATTCGTGAAAATCGTATCTGCCGGCAAATGTTTTTCCAAGAGGCGTATGATTTGTTTCATATCGACACGATCTGAGTGAGGCGCCTCTTCAATGCGGGTCACCTCTTCATAGACACGTCTTCTCTGTTCCGACCACCCGCTCCAAAGATGCGGATCAAGCGAATGAGGGCAAGCCTGCAACAAATCTTGCAAAGCTTCCTTGGCATCTGCCGTAATGCCCAAATCAGGTTCGTAGACTTGACCGAGCACTTGTGGATCAATATCGATATGGATGATGGTTTGCTTGGCATTGATCACGGTGTAGCCCTGTGTCGTGATTTCCGAAAAACGGGTGCCGATGGCGATGATCGTATCTGCTTCACGGATCGTGTTCAGAATCTGTTGAAAGGTGCCCAGTCCCGAATGGCCGACAAACAGCCGGTGGGTGTTCGGAAAAACGTCATGACGGCGAAAAGCGGCCAATACGGGGATATTCACTGTCTCGGCAAAATGCAGCAGCTCATCTTCCGCCTGTGCAGATTTGATGCCGCCGCCAGCGATGATTAACGGTTTTTTGGCCCGGCCGACCATGGCAAAGAACGTTTCGATGTCATGCTGAGACGGTCTTGGCCGGGGCGGTTTGGACACCGGACCGAAATGCATCTCGGCTGTTTGTGATAACAGGTCGGCCGGAAGGGAAACGACGACGGGTCCCGGACGCCCCGTTTTGGCGATGCGAAACGCCCGCTGCACGATTTCCGTCGTTCTGTGCGGATCATTGATTTCAACGGCCCATTTACTGATGGGCCCGAAAAATTGGTCCAGTTCCACTTCCTGAAATCCTTCCCTGCCGCGAAATGGGCGCTCAACCTGTCCCAGAAAGACGACCATCGGCGTCGAATCTTGACGGGCCGTATGCACACCAATGGCCAGGTTGGCCGCGCCGACGCCTCGGGTGGCCATGGCAATCCCGGGTTTTCCCGTTGCCTTGCCGTACGCTTCGGCCATGAAGGCAGCGCCCCCCTCATGCCTGTTGGCGATCAATTGTATGCTCGGTTCATCGTACAGGGCGTCCAGCACATCGAGATAGCTTTCTCCGGGGACGCAAAAGACCCGGTCGATGCCTTCCAGCTTGATGCATTCCACAATGGCCTGGGCGCTTGTCATCATTTTTCCCAAGATGGGCCCTCCTTTCGGCAGGCGACGATCATTTCAATTTCGACACACGTATTTCGGGGCAGTTCTGCCGCGCCGATGGCCGCCCGGGCATGTCTGCCCTTTTCTTTGAATACGGCTTCCAGCAGTTCCGAAGCGGCATCGATCACTTTCGGCTGTTCGACAAAACCGGGGGCGGAATTGACGTATCCGGTGATTTTCACGATGCGCGAAATGTTGTCCAATGAACCTATTTCTTGCTTGATGCAGCTCAGGCCCTGCAGGATGCAAATGCGCGCTTGATCCTGGGCCTCTTCGATGGTCACCTCCCGGCCGACTTTTCCGAAAACCTTGACCTTTCCGTCCACTTTCGGAAGCTGGCCGCTGACAAATAATAAATCGTCATGTCTGACGACCGGCACGTATTGAAACGAAGGGCTGGCCGGTTTTGGCAGATGGAACCCGAGTCGTTCAAGTCTTTCTTCAATCATGTTTGATCCTCCCCAAAGATTTTAAGTAGTCTGTGCACGCCGCTTCGAGCGTATATTGCGGCTCATAGCCGAGGTCGTGCTTAATTTTGGCTGTCTCCATCAATGGATACACCAGATGTGACGGTTCCTCCTCAAATTCCAGGCGGTAGTCCGGGATGAGTCTTTTGACCGTGGCACACATTTCTTTCAAGGTGGTCGTATGGCTTTTGACATGATAAACCGCATCTAAGCGCTTACTTGTTAAAGCGATTTGCTCGATTAAGGCGGGGATATCCTTGACATACATCAGATCGATCGGTTCAGCGCCGCCTGTGATTTTCACGGGCTCCGGAGCATGACTTTTTTCAAAAATATCAACGAGCGCCGCCCCGGCTCCCTTGTACCAGCGGCCGGGTCCATAAATGAGCGGCAGGCGGATGCCGATCACTTCCAGGTCGCATTGCCGATGGTAATATTGCCCCGTCAACTCGTTGATCGCTTTCGTCAGCCCGTAAAACAGACGAGGATCGACCGGGGATGTTTCCGTGACCGTTTCAGCGGCATAGTCTTCAGCCGGGCCGAACACCGTGCTCGAACCGGACCAGATGACCTTGTGCACGGTTGGGCATGTTTTGGCCGCTTCTAGAAGATTGAAAAATCCTAGGACATTCACGTCCATCGCTTTTTGCGGAGATTGTTGGGCCGACCGGGCCACCCCTTGATCTCCGGCTCCATAGGCGGCCAAATGGACGACCACGTCAGGCCTGGTCTGCTCGATGGCATGCAGGGTGGCGGATCGATCGGTAATATCCCCTGTCATTTTTTCCAATTGAGCATCGATATCTTCGATCAAAAACTTTCTGAAAGCGGGACCAAACATAGACACGCGATGACCGTGACGGACCAGATGGCGGCAAATATGGGAGCCGATAAAACCGTCTCCGCCGATGACGAGAAAGTTCATTTGACATTCACCTGCCGATCCATACGATAATGGTTGACTTTTTCAAGATCGAGTTCGACACCGAGTCCATGCGCTTCGTTCACTTCCAGCCAGCCATCTTCGACGGTGCAGCTGATGGTGCCGATGTCATCCCTGAGCCCGTTGCTGCCCAAGTCATATTCAAAAAACATCGGTTCCGGCTCGGCCAAAGAATGCGGATAAAAGGGGATGGAAGCCATCAATTGAATGGCGGCCGCCCTGCCGACGATGCCTCCCCATATGTGCGGGGAAATTCGGATGTTATAGGCCTGGGCCATCATCGCTATCGCTTTCGCTTCGTAAATGCCGCCGCATTTAATCAGATCGGGCTGGAGCAGATCGACATGCGCCTGCATCAAGTCTTTAAATCCGTAGCGGGTATATTCCGCTTCCCCCGCCGCCAGGCAAAGCGACGGGTATGTACGTTTGATTTTGCGAAAGCCGTCAAAGTCATACGGGGGGACGGGTTCTTCCACCCAATAAAGATCGTACGGCTCAAGTTTGGCCAAGGCGGCGATGGCTACATCGGCTGTGTAATTTCCGTTGATATCCACCATGAGTTTAATATCTCCGCAAATGTTGCGCACCGTTTTCACCCGTTCGAGATCTGTTTCCGGATCCGTGCCGATTTTGATCTTCACGGCGCCCAAACCTAAATCATTCACTTCGTGGGCTTGTTTGATCAACGTTTGCAACGGCTGTTCCGCTGTGATGTAACCTGTTGAACCGTATAACATGAATTTCTTGCGGGCCAGACCGCCCAGCAATTGATAGACGGGGACGCCCAAAATTTTGCCGAACGCATCCCAGGCGGCAATTTCTATGCCGCTGATCGCGCAAACGAGGTAACCTTTGGATGACGTATGGTAGAACATGTTGAACAAGCGGTGGGACAGATTGGGAACTTCGGACACATTCCGTTCCAAAAAATAATTGCGAATGTCTTCCACGATTGTCACAATCGTTTTGGGCGAGCCGAAGGCTTCGCCGAAACCGACTGTTCCGGAAGCACAGGTCAGTTTAATCAGCGTGCTCTGCCTGGCCTGGACCAATCCTCGTGCACTGCCGTATTGTTCTTTTTTTGACAGAGGGTAGGATAAAGGGATGGCTTCGATGTTCACGATTTTCAGAAGAATCACTCCTTCGGCATGACCTGCAGGTGCCCGTTTGTATAAAATAAAACAATAGGATTGTTAACAATGTTACAATAATTTTAACCAGCTCCTTGTAAATTGTCAACAATCTGACAAAGATTTGTTATAATATTAAAAGTTAAATCACAAAGAGGTGTAAGTGGATGAATATGCATTTGCCAAACCAGCACCTTTCTTCCCGGCGTGAGCAAGTGGCCGAAATCATTCGCGAGTCGATATTGAAAGGTGTATTCAAACCCGGAGAAAGAATCAAAGAATTGGACATTGCGGAACAGTTGGGGGTGAGCCGGGGACCGATCCGCGAAGCATTGCGTCAACTTGAAGAGGAAGGTCTGATCATCTCTTATCCCTACAAAGGTTCCTTTGTGGCGGAAATATCCGATGAAGAGATTTTTGACATTTTCATTCCCATCCGGGTGACGCTTGAAACGTTCGCCATTAAAAAAGCGTGTGCCAATCCGTCGCCGGACATGTTACAGGAATTGCAGGAATATGTGACACAGATGATTGAATCCGTCAATCGCAACGACCTGACCGGGGTGGTCGAAAATAATCTGTTGTTTCACAAATGTCTTGTGGCCAACAGTGGATATAAATCGTTGGAGCAAATCTGGAACAGCATTATGAACCGCATCCGCCTTCATTTTTATAAACTGGGCATGGACTTGAACATTGAACGCTCAAAGGATGCCTGGGAACATCAAGAGATTCTGGATGCGATCAAAAACAAGGACAGCCGTAAAGCGGTGCAACTTTTGCAGGAACATATTAAATAATCTCGAACATTGATTGGGAAGGCATGAACGATTGGGAGAGCTAGAACATTGACTGAGGAATCTTGAACATTAATTGGGAGAGCTAGAACATTGACTGAGGAATCTTGAACATTGACTGGGAGAGCTAGAACATTTGGGAAACGCGCAAGAGAAAGTGGGGGAAAACAGGGAGATGAACGGAAAAATCATCGATTTACGCAGTGATACGGTCACATTGCCGTTGCCTGAGATGCGTGAGGCGATCGCCGGCGCCGCACTGGGGGACGATATTTTGGGCGAAGATCCGACGGTCCATGAGCTGGAGGAAAGAGCGGCGGCCATGCTGGGCATGGAGGCGGGACTGCTCGTCATTTCCGGAACGATGGCCAATCAAGTGGCTGTGATGACGTTGACGGAACGGGGCCAGGAAGTGATCGTCGGGCAGGATTCCCACATTTATAATTTGGAAACGGCAGGTTTGTCGACCTTGTCTCAAGTGCAGGTGCGCCCGCTGGAGGTGACCGCCGGCACGTTTGACCCTGAACGCGTCGAGCGCTTGATTCAAGCGGCTGATGTTAGCGATGTGCAAAGGGCGGAAACGGGGTTAATCTGTTTGGAAAATACGTACAACTTAAACGAAGGGCAAGTCATCACCCCGGAGAATACGGCTCAAATTCGGGAGGTGGCCAATCAATACGGGATTCCGGTCTATTTGGACGGCGCCCGTCTGTTTAATGCCGCTGTCGCTCTTGGCGTTGAACCGGCCGAATTATGCAAGGATGTCGATGCCGTGCAAATCTGCCTGACGAAAGGGTTAGGCTGTCCGCTTGGCTCCATTCTGGCCGGAAGCAAGCCGTTTATTGCCAAAGCGCGCAAGATCAGACAGAGGTTGGGAGGCGGGATGCGTCAGGCGGGCATTGTTGCCGCGCCCGGCATATTTGCCTTAGAGCACATGATTCAACGTCTGGAAGACGATCACCGCCATGCCCTGAAGCTGGCCCGGGCTGTGTCCGCCATCGATGGTTTGGCTGTTGATCTTGACGATGTGCAGACGAATATCGTCTCGCCGACGATTGTCAAACAAGGTTGGGACACGGACCGCTTGCTGGAAAAATTGCAGGAGCAGGGCATTAAAGTGAAGAAAATCGGTCGCCGGACATTCAGAATGGTGACTCATGTCCACATCTCCGGTGAAGATATTGACCGGGTGATTGCTGTCTTGCGCCGCCTGTTTCAATGAGAGGTTTTCAGCTAAACAGTGAGAGGTTTTTAAGTCAGCAGTAAATATAATCCCCAAATGATGAGTGACCAGAGCGGGATGCTTAACAAGAGGCCGTTTAACAGTCCAATCGTAAAATTGGATGTCGAAGAATCATCCGTTTGTTTAGGTTGTTGGCCGATGTTTGCCATCGTTGTTCTCCCTTCTTCCCTGCAGATAGATTTCACTGATATATCAGTGACCGCTGTGGTTCAGTGAAACGATGTCGCACCGGGTGTGCAGCAGGCATCGATAGCCTGTTTATCTGGCATCGCCATCCTGTTTATCATGTATCAAAGTTCCGTTGCTGAATGTTCTGTTGCTGTGGATATATGGCTGTTTACGGCGGAATGTTAAAATGAGGGTCAAAATACAGGTTTCCCCTCCGGCAAAAAATTCATACATGCCCTGAAAATCCCGTCTATTGATTCAAAATTGGGACAAAACAGCTCTTTGTTCATGTTATAATGGAATCATCTGTAAATAGAAAAAAGGGGAGAATTTTGGCCATGGGCCGATTTTTTAAAGGCTTGATTTTTTTTATATCCATTTGTTCCATCTTCGCTTTGCTCGTTTACGGCAAATTCTTTTGGCCGCCCCAGGAAAGTTTCAGCATGTCCACTGCAGAAGGGCGAAGCGAATTGAACGATCCAGACAATGCGGAACGCGCTGCGCCTCAAGCGGGGATTGAACACATTGACGGATTCGATTTTGACCGCAGTCAGAGTGAAGGGTTGACTGCGGCGTTTACTGAAGGGGAGGTGAGGCTGGCCAACGGTGAAAAGGCGATCATCGAAAGCACTGCTCTGACCGTGCCCGATGACCGGCAAACGTACGTCATGCTCGATCTGCAGGAGATGCGTTTGCGCGCTTTGCCTCACGCTGTTCATACAGGGGCCGTGTTGATTGCCGGCATTTCTTCGGCCAACGGGGAGATCACCGCTGTTGACGTTGAGGAAGAACGGCAGCCGCCTGCCGCTTTTGTCGGAGCGACGAAACATAAATGGTGGGAAGAAGAGGGCCATGTGAAAATAGCGCTCATCGGGGACTCGTGGTTCACCGAAGATGAGCAGGAAGCGGACTGGACCGATCTGCTCTTTGATCATGAACAGCGTGCTCACGGTTTGACACTCCCCCATGCTGAAAATATGACGGTACATAACTTTGCCGTGCCCGGGCAATCGGCACATTACGGCCTGGTCCTGCTTGGTACACAGGCGGAAGCGGAACCGGAGGATCATGGTGATCCGTCTTCACCATTGCTAGCGGAAGCGTATGATCTGGCCCTCATCGGTTTTAACGGGCAGCAGGGGACTGACGAGCTTGAACATATGGAAAATATGGTGCGCACCTTGCGGCAGGCGGGGACGGAAGTGGTTCTCGTCACAACCCCGGGCGGTCTCTCGAATGAAGAGGGGACGGCTGCAGAGAGAACACCTTTAGATCAGGATACGCTTGAAGTGATGGGTCAAATAGCGGATGCTTGGGGATGTGCCCTGGCAGATGCGTGGGGTTATGTCGCCGAGGCCGAACTTCAGGGAGCAGACGTTTATACCGAAACGGAATCCGGCATCCAATTGACCTTAGAAGGCCACAAAGCATGGGCCGAAGCGATTCGCTCTGTTTTAAATGATCGGCAGGAAACACCTGTCGACCTGGCCTTGCCTGACGAACCGTTTGTGGTCACCCGCGATTCGGATTCGGAAGGGGAATTTCCCACCCGGGCCGAAGTACAGTTTGAGCCGCTTGAGCACTCGGGGACGATTCATGGCGGAGAAGTGACTGATGAACTGAAAAATCCGGCCATTTATTACGGGGAAAAAAGCGCGACAGACTATATCATCACCTTGAACGAAGGGGAGACGGCCCATTTTTCGCATCCGCAAGGTTTGGCCGTTGACTTCTTGGTTGACCTTTCGGCAGCGTTCGAAGCGGAGGTAAAAATCGCCGATGATGACATGGTCATCGATTACATCAGCGGGGGAGAAGATGGCACTCATCATCTCGGCTTAGTGGAAGGGATCAGCGTTGAACGTTACCGTGAGTTTCCGTATTTGTATGAAACCGGGATCGTGGTTGAAGTGACCAGCGGCAGCATGAATCTTGTCGGAGCTGTTTATTATACAAACTAAGAGCCGATAACCGATACGTTAATAGCCGATGATTGGCTGATCGTTGATACTTTAATAGCCGATGATTAGCTGATAGCTGATACGTTAAAAGCTGACAACCGATAAGCCGGTTAGCGATTGGTGAACATGTTCGCCAATGATGACTGAGCATGTTCGCGAATGATGACTGAGCATGTTCGCCAATGATGACTGAGCATGTCACCGATGTCGCTTTTGATGATGCTTTGATTGAAGATGAAACGAGGAGGATGGCGATGAAAAAAATTGTGCTTTTAACAACAGGAGGCACGATTGCCAGCAAACCGAATCAGGAAACGGGATTGTTAACATCCGGCGCTTTTACTGGAGAAGAACTGGCCACGATGTGTGAACTGCCCGAAGGGATCGACGTAGTCATTGAATCCGTTTTTCAAATTCCGAGCAACCAAATGACGTTTGACAAATGGGTGGTTCTGAAGCAGAAAATCGAACAGGCTGCAGCAGATCGAGATGTGGACGGGATTGTCGTCACCCAGGGGACGGATACGCTTGAAGAAACGGCTTATTTCCTGGATTTAACGGTAGCGAGCGACAAGCCGCTCGTCATCACCGGATCACAAAGGGGTCCGACAGAGCTCGGCAGTGATGCGTTTACGAATATTCGCCAGGCCATTTTGGTCGCCTGTGAGGAACAATGCCGGGGCATGGGCTGTCTCGTTCTGTTCAATGAGCGGATTTTTTCCGCCCGCTATGTGCAAAAAGTGCATGCCTCCAACGTGGCCGGTTTTTCGGTGCACGGCTTTGGCTATCTGGGCATCGTTGACCGGGATCAAGTGTATATTTATCAAAAACCGGTGCAGAGAGACGTGTATACCATCGGGGAGACGATTCCGCCGGTAGACATCATTAAGTTTTATGCCGGGGGACATGGAAAATTTGCCCAGTGCGCCTGGGAAAATGGGGCCAAAGGATTGATTTTGGAAGGCGCGGGCCGTGGGCATGTTCCGCCGGGGGCCGTGGACGATATCGAGGACGTGATTGAGAAGGGGATGACTGTCGTGCTGACGACGAGCGCGGAAGAGGGGGAGGTTTATCCGGTTTACGATTTTGTCGGCAGTGTGCATGACTTGCAGAACCGCGGCGTCATCATCGGCAAGGATTACGACAGCAAAAAGGCGAGGATCAGACTGGCTGTCCAGCTTTCGGCAGGCGTAAAGATCCATTTCTAAGCGGTGCTCTTTGTTGTTCTGTGCAGCAGAATGACGCTCAACCGGCGTCCCCCTTGACATAAATGCATTCTTTAAAATCTGTTCTTGAAAATATGTCCTTTAGAAAAAAGCGCAGCACAAGAAGGAGGTCCTGATGCACATGAAAGCGGTTTATGTCCAAAGGCCGTATGAAGTGGTTGTCAAAGAGGTGGCTGAACCTGTTTTAAAACCTGACGAAGTACGGATGAAGGTTAAATCGGCAGGCATCTGCGGTTCCGATTTGCATACGTATAAAGGCATTCACCCTTTTCGCAAGCCCCCGGTCATTATCGGGCATGAAGTATGCGGTGAAGTGATTGAGGTCGGATCTGAAGTGACCCGGGTGAAACCGGGGGATAAAGTGACCGTTGAACCGCAGGACGGTTGCGGAAAATGTGAGCATTGTCTAAGGGGTGAAACCAATTATTGCCCGGACCGGGCGGCGCCGGGCATTGCCGACTGGTATGGCACGATGGCGGAGTATTTTCACGCGCCGGAACATTGCGTGTTTGTCTTGCCGGAGGAAATGAGTTTCGAGGAAGGCACTTTGGTCGAACCTTTGGCGGTCGGGGTCCATGCCGTGCGCAAAGCGGACATTCAAGTGGGGGACCGCGTGGCTGTTCTTGGGGCCGGGCCGATCGGTCTGCTTTCATTGGCAGCGGCGAAAGCGGCAGGGGCGACCACCGTGCTGGTCACCGACGTTTTGGATTATGCCCTGGAGAGCGCAGCTCAAATGGGGGCCGACCTGACGCTGAATGTCGACGCAAAACAGCAGTGGGTCGATGAAGCCCAACAACTGGCCGGAGGTGCCTTCGACAAAGTGTTGGTCGCTGTGGGCATTCCCGGGATCATTAACCAAGCCTTGTCTTTACTCAAAAAGGGCGGTCGCGCGGTGGCGGTGGCCATGTTTCATGAGGAGCAGGCGCTGGACATTATGCAGTTGCAAGGTCAGGAGAAAGAAATTGTCGGCTCTTTCACGTATACGCGCACAGATACGCAGATCGCGGTTGATTTACTGACTTCAGGTCAGGTAAACTCTAAAGTGTTGATCACACATGTTTTACCTTATGAAGAAGCAGCGCAAGGCTTCAAATTGGTCGATCGAAAGGAAGATCGTTCTCTAAAAGTGTTGGTCAAGTTTTGATGGGACTCATCGATAAACGTATTGATTAAGTGATAATGTGACTATTGATCATGAAACGTATTCATTTAAATGAAACGGATTGATTGAAAGTGTTCATCGTGTGTGTCTCATAGGATGGCACTTGATTCATCGCTGTTGAGGAGGATTCAGACAACCATGCCTATCAATGCCGCTTCAGGGAAGGAAACTTCGGAAAAAATCATTTCGGTGAAAGACGTCGTCTGGAAACGAAAGGGAAAAGTGATCCTCGATCAAATCTCTTGGGACGTTTTCAAAGGCCAGCATTGGGTGATGATCGGTTTGAACGGTTCGGGTAAAACGTCGCTTTTGAACCTCATTACCGGGTATCAATGGGCCAGTTCAGGTGAGATTCATATTTTGGGGCACCGTTTGGGCGCGGTGGAACTGAGGGAGTTGCGCAAATCGATCGGCTGGGTGAGCTCATCATTGAGTGAACGTTACCGGGAACGCATGGGTGACACGGCCAAGGGGGTAGTCATCAGCGGCAAATATGCTTCGGTCGGTTTGGAATATCAGACCGGGGTGACCAAGGAAGATGAAGAACGCGCGGAAGAACTGTTGGCCCGTTTTGAAGCCGATTATTTGGCGGATCAACCGTACAATCAGCTGTCCAACGGGGAAAAACAAAAGGTGCTGCTCGCTCGGGCCTGGATGGCCAAGCCAAAGCTGCTCATTTTGGATGAACCGTGCAGCGGGCTGGATATTCGTGCCCGTGAGGATTTATTGGCGACGATTGATCGAATCGGCGCCACGCCAGACGGCCCGACCATGATATACGTCACCCACCATATTGAAGAAATCATGCCTTCTTTCACGCATGCGCTGTTTATTAAGGATGGCCGCATCGTAACTAAAGGGGAGAAAAAGTCCGTTTTGACCGATGCCGTGCTGGAAGAAACATTCAAATTGCCCGTCCGTGTTCACTGGGAAAATGAACGTCCCTGGGTCACGATTCAATCGTCTGCCGCTCAATCGACCATTTAAACGGCAGGCGATTTCTGCATTCTAATTAATCGTTGTTAATCATCATCAGCTCAGCTTAAGGAATCATTATTGGTCCCTGGATTTCGCCGTCCAACGATATTTTTGGGAGGAGCAGGTTTACGCTTTGTAGGGAGGGGAGGGTGAAGGATGGATGATCAAATGTTGCAGGCATTGCGCACAGTGCTTCAGGCAGAGTTACAACCGATTCATGACCGGCTTGGCCAACTTGAATCAGATCTAAGCGACTTCAAGGAAGACTTCGAGCAAATAAGAGAAAATGTTAAAGGGTTCAGGGATGAATTCGATGAGACGAGA
>CALBTX010000191.1 GCA_937967685.1 uncultured Bacillaceae bacterium
TTTGCATTGATATCAATCATTATCAGAGTCATATGAAAGCAATTCCCCCACATAATTCACCTTATTGTCCTATGTGAGGGAATCGTGATTGTTACGCTTGTCCTTTCGTTACGCTTGTTTTTTCATAGTGACGCTTGTCCATCATTGCAAACCAGCGGCTATTCCGCCAAGCTGTTAATCTCTTCCAATGACGTAACGGTCCAGGATTCTTCAAAAAATCTTTCCAAACCGGGTTGCGCTTTTTCAACAAAAGCGTCTATATCTGGATCGATCACTTCCATGCCTGCATCCTGTAAATCTTGATAAAATTGCTCAGCATCGGACAAGGCTTCTGCATCCGCATATTCCATTGCCTCGGCAGAAGCTTCTTCAATCAATGCCTGCTGATCAGGGCTTAAAGATTCCCACAGATCGCCGTTCATCCACAGGAAGGTCGCTTCGTACGCGTGTGCCGTATTGATTAAATAATCCTGTACCTCTTGCAAATTATACGTTGCGATTTGTTCATACGGGCCTTCGGAAGCATCAACCACACCGGTTTGCAACGCGCCATACAATTCTGGAAGCGCAACCGGGGTCGGCGATGCGCCAATAGCATCCCAAGAGGCAATCCAAGCTTCAATTTCGGGCAGACGCAAATTTAAGCCTTTGACGTCTTCTGGCGTCTCCACCCTTTTGTTAGCCGTCATATGACGTTCACCGCGAATGTTCGTGCCGATATGTTGAATGTTTTCATCAGCCATGGCGTCAAACATGCCTTGGCCTAGATCACCGTTCAAAGCCGTTTCCATATGCTCCATACTTTTGAACAGGAACGGCGCAGTAAAAAACATATACTCCGGAGCAAACATATCAGGACCTTGGAATCCGCCCAACACCATTTGCAGATCTCCGGCCCGGACCGCTTCAAAGTTTTCCCGTTCAGAACCTAAAGCGCCGTTTGGAAAGAAATTCACTTCAAATTGACCGCTTTCATTCAAAATATCGGCAAAACGCTGTGCCCCTTTGGAAGGCGCTGCTTTTTCTTCATAAACGGTGGCGATATCGATCTGTACGACTTCACCTGCACCCTGTTCGGCCTCATCCCCGTTTTGATCAGCATCGGGAGCACCGTTTTCTTCTGTGGTGCCGTTATTTCCGGCACCACAAGCTGTCGCAACAATCATCGCAAACATAAGCAAGCTTATCACAAGCCGTTTTTTATTCATATCTAATCCTCCAGTGAATCATGTTTTCCTGCTTATTGTTTGCCTTGATCCACATTTATAACCAGCGATTTATTGAAGTTCAATACCCAAGATTTATTCTGCCAGACTGTTAATTTCCTCCAACGTTGTCACTGTCCAAGATGTTTCGAATGCTTGCTGTAATCCTTCTTGAGCCGCTTCGATAAAGGCTTCTTTATCCGGATCGATGGGCTCCATTCCGCCGTCAATCAATTCCTGGTAGAAGATTTCCGCATCTTTGATCGCTTCTTCATTGGCATATTCAACAGCTTCTTCGGCTTTTTCCTGAATCAAATCCTGCTGTTCAGGGGTTAAAGAGTTCCACAAGTCACCGTTCATGAACATGAACGTCGATTCATAAATGTAATAAGCATTAATCAAATAATCTTGAACTTCGTTTAATTTAAACGTGGCGATCTGTTCATAAGGTCCTTCAGATGCATCGACCACACCGGTTTGCAAAGCGCCGTACAATTCAGGCAAAGCAACGGGAGTAGGAGATGCACCCAGTGCTTCCCACATCGAAACCAATGCTTCCATTTCAGGCACCCGAATGTTTAACCCTTGAACATCTTCCGGAGTTTCGATCGGCTTATTGGCTGTAATATGTCTTTCTCCGCGAATTTGAGGAGGACCGATCAGCTGCAGATTTTCCTCGGCCAACGCTTCAAACATTTGATCCCCCAAATCACCGAACAATGCCGCTTTCATGTGTTCCATGTCTTGAAAAAGGAACGGCGCGTAAAAGAACATGTATTCAGGGGCGTACATGTCTTGAGCTGTATATCCGCCCAATACCATTTCCAGATCGCCGGCTCGCACCGCTTCATAGTTTTCTCGCTCAGAACCTAATGCACCGTTCGGAAAGAAGTTCACTTCAAATTGACCGGTTTCGTTCAACAGGTCGGCTAAGCGCTGAGCACCCTTGGAAGGAGCCGCTTTCTCCTCATAAACCGTAGCAATATCGATTTTCACTACTTCTCCGCTGCTTTGATTTTCGCCGTTCGCCGCAGATTCGTTATTACCCGCTCCGTTTGTTTCTCCTCCGTTGTTTGCTCCGTTATCCGCGCCGCAGGCGGCAGCAAAGAGCAAGGTCATGATCAACAAAGATGACAGTAGCACTTTCTTTTTCATATTCATTACCCCCTAATTTAAGTGTTTTTTTATCATTATATTTCTTTGAATCATGTGATTGATAGACCACTTGTACTGTTGGGTTTGATCTGCATCCTTTGGCACTGATATCGCATAAGAGGATAAGCGGTTATTTAGCCTCGAGCACATCTCGATTGACCAAATATGTAGGTGTTTCACCTTTGAGCGCTTGCAATACGTTGCGGGCGCATTTGGTGCGCATTTCCTCTTCAGATTCTTCAGAGTACCACGCCGCATGAGGCGTCAAAATGACATTGTCCATCTCCAGCAAGGGGTTGTCCGGCTGAATCGGCTCCTCCTCGACAACATCGAGCGCAGCTCCGGCAATCTGTCCTGATCTGAGCGCCTCAATTAAATCAGCCTCATTGATGACAGGTCCTCTGGATGTGTTGATAATGACAAGTGATGTCTTGGCTTGATTAAACAAATCTTTATTGATGATCCCTTTTGTTTCCTTTGTCAGCGGCGTATGAACGGAAACAAAATCGGCTTGCTGAAAGATCTCTTCCATTGAAGCCGGCTTCGCCTGCGCCTTGATGATCTCTTCATCAGGGACGTACGGATCATAGACCATGACGTTAAACCCGATGGCAATCAGTTTTTTCACCAAGCTGCGCGGGATACGCCCAAAACCAAGTACGCCCACCGTTTGCGTGTTAAAACGGTGAATGGGAACCCCTTTCTTGAAATCCCAAACTTTGTTCTTCACATGGGCATTCAGCAGAACGACTTTTCTGGCCCAGCTCATTAATAATGCAAGGGCATGGTCGGACACTTCGTCCATACAATAGTCAGGCACATTGCAAACATAAATGCCTTTTTCGGTTGCCGTAGGGATATCGATCGTGTTGACTCCCACGCCGGTACGAGAGATGACCTTACATTTTTCCAGCTGCTCCACAACCTTGGCGCTGATGGGCGCATACTGGTTAATGATCCCGTCGGCATCTTTGGCCAGTTCGATGACCTCTTCTTCAGTCCTCGCCTTCCCCTTGACAAATTCAAGATCCGGGAGTTCCGAAAGCACTTTTTCTTCGTATCTCAGGTCGTAAAAATCATAGTCAGTGACAACCACCTTAAACTTTTGGCTCATATGGTTCCCCCCTTTCCTATTTCTTTAATTTAACCCTGAAGCGTTTTCAATATCAATGAAAATACCTCAAGGTTTTATAATATAAAATAACGTTCTCACTTGTTGAATTATACCTGAAACGGTTTACAAGGTAAACAGGGAATTCATAAAAATAGTGTCATAAAAAATCGAGAGAAGCGCAAATGTCCTCTCGATCAATCTTTTTTGTATATATTTTGACTCGATCAGTTGACACCTTCAGACGGTTTCCGTCTAGATTTAAAGAGGCTTTTTAACAACGGTATGACAATGAGCAGCACAGCAATACCTAATAAAACAGCCGTAATAGGTCTGGAGAAGAAAGCGGCATAGTCTCCACCGACCATTTGCAAACCTCTGCGAAACTCACTTTCGGCGATCGGCCCCAGAACGACACCCAAAATAACAGTGGCCAACGGAAACTTAATGTGTTCAAAATAGTAACCGATGATCCCAAACAGAATCATGATCCACACATCAAACAATGAATTGCGCACGGCATACGTGCCAATCAAACAGAGTACAACAATAATCGGTCCTAATATCGTGTACGGTACTTTCATCAATTTGGCAAAGAGGGAGATAAAAGGCTTAGAAAATAAAACAATACTTGCATTGACGATCAGCAACCCGGCAAAAATGGCATACATCAAAGGCCTTTCCGTTACCAATAAGTTCGGTCCCGGTTGAAGACCGTGTAAAATAAACGCCCCCAAAATGACGGCTGTCGTCGCGCTTCCGGGAATACCCAAGGCGAAGAGCGGTACCAAAGCCCCCATCGCCGCGGCATTATTGGCCGACTCTGGTGCGGCGATGCCTTCCGGAATACCTGTGCCAAACTTTTCCGGTCGCTTCGACCATCTGACTGCTTCGCTGTAACTTAACATGGCCGCCGTCGTTGCACCGACACCCGGAAGTATGCCGATGGCCGTACCTAATAAGGACGAACGGGCAATGGTTGGCACGATTGTCTTTATGATTTTAGAATCAAAAATTTTCGTCTTCACTTTGCCCAATGTTTGTTTTAAATGATGATCTTCCCTGGATTTGCGCAATATTTCAGAGATAGCAAACAGTCCTATCAAAACCGGAATGAGTTCCACACCGGTCATCAGGTTGTTGTTTCCAAAATGAAAGCGGGGTGTTCCACTTAACGCATCCATACCGATGGTGGCGATAAACAAACCGAAAAATACGCCAATAAATCCTTTGATCAAATCTTTCCCGCTTAACGATGCGACCACCGTCAAACCAAGGGCAGCCAAGGCAAAGTATTCCGGTGCTGAAAAACGAAGGGCAATGGAAGCAAGGATCGGGGTTAAGAAAATCAAAAATATAGTCCCGATCAAACCTCCCGTCGCCGAAGACAATATGCCCACACCGAGCGCCTGACCCGGTTGCCCTTTTTGAGCCATCGGATAGCCGTCAAAAACGGTGGCAATCGCCTCAGGGGTTCCTGGCGTTCTAAACATGATGGCGCTGATCAAACCGGAAAAAACAGTCGACGCATAAATGGCGGTCAACATCAAAAAGGCGCCGACGGTATCCATCCCATAGGTGATCGGTAATAAAATGATGACGAGCATCGTTCCGCTGATACCGGGTAAAGCGCCTCCCAAAAAGCCAATAAAGATGGCAGAAAGCAGAATCAACAGATGCACCGGTTCAAAAACTGCCGCGAACCCTCCTAACACATCTTGCCACATGTTGATTGACCTCCTTTGCTGCAAATATCAAATTAATAGATCAGAAAACTCAACTCTCTGAATAGACCGATACCTCGAGGAAGGGGAACGGATAATAAATTGGCAAAAATAAAGATGATGGCACCCGTGCTGATGACCGTCGTCATTAAAGAAGAAAGCCATTTTTGCATCCCCATCACTTTGGTCGCAAAAAAGATAAAAAGCAGAGTGGAAAGCGCAAAACCGATATAACCCATCAAGAACGTGTACAAGATGATCAGCCCGAAGATCACCCAGTATCTGCTTGGGTAGACCACATCTGGTTCTAAAATTTCGGTTTCCACGTGTTCAGACTGAGTTGACTCTATATGTGCTGGTTCGTGATCAGTCTCTTGATCCTCAGTCTGCTCCTTTTTCCTGCGAAAGACTGTTTTGATCAACAACAAAATTCCCATCACAAGCAGCAAACTCAACATTAATGCAGGCCATGCGCCAGGCCCCCAAGTCCCCGATCCCGGTCGTCCTTCAGGCAACGTATTGGCATAAATTAAAAATACGATTGAAAAAACAATCGTCACCACGGATAAAATCATATTGTGAACAAACATTCGTACACACCCCTTTCCACGCATGGTTTATCTTTTAGGTGTCGTAACATGCAGGGAGGGATCAATACAATCCCCCCCATTCACCGATTATTGGGTCGCGCCGATTTTTTCCGCCGCTTCACGGTAAAGCTCAATATCTTCCTCAAGTTTAGCACGATAATCTTCAGAGCCGAGCCAACCTTCACGAAGATGCAGATACGCTTGCTTTTCATATTCTTTATATTCCTCGGAATCATAGGCTTCCTTCATAGCCGCTTCCAGCTTTTCTTTAATGGCATCCGGCACATCAACGTGAACGGCCATTCCTCTTTCAACTCCTTGAGTCAACTCCCAGCCATTTTCGACCGTTGTCGGCACATCAGGGAAATCATCCAACCTTTCTTCGGCAAAGACAAGGATCGGTTCAATTTCACCGGATTCAACATAATCAATCATCGGTCCGATTTCTTCCAACATGGCGTCAATATGACCGCCTAATAAAGCCGCCGTAGCATCACCGGTTCCGTCAAAAGGCACGTAGGTCATATCCAATCCCGTGGCATCAATGAATCGAGCCGTATTGATTTCATCCATGCTGCCGGTGCTCACGCCGCCAATGCGGATCTCGCCAGGATTTTCTTCGGCAAAAGCCAGAAAATCTTCAAGTGATGCAAATTGATCAGGCTTTGTCATGATGGTATACGTATCGGCCTGCACACGAGCAATGGGGGTCAAGACGTCAAGACCTGCAGGATTGGTGCCTAATGCCGTGCTGACCGGAAATGAAGAAATGGCCACTAAAGTATAGCCGTCAGCCGGTTGATTGGCGGCCGCTTCCTTAGCGATCACCCCGCCCGCTCCTTCTTTATTCACAACGTTAATATTCACGCCTAAAATGGGTTCCATCAGTTCGGCCATTTTACGGGCAAACGTATCGGTTCCTCCACCTGCGCCATGTCCAACATATATTTCAATGTCACGATTCGGGTAATCTGCTGCTTCACCGGCGTTTCCTTCACCCTCAGCAGCGTTTTCACCGCCATTGTTACCTTCAGCCGTTCCCGCATCGTTTGTCCCATTTTCTCCTTCAGTACCACCGCATGCTGCAAGCACCATGCCTACAGCCAGCATGAGTGCTATTAAAATAAAAAGCTTCTTGTTCATATTTAAACCTCCAAAATCACGTATTTATGTCCACTAAACATGTCATCATCAAGACAAATCTCCATTGATCTAAAATGATGTGGGCAAGGATGAGTTTAAGTATACGGTATCACAAGCAGGTAAATATGCCTGTCAGTTAATAGCCAGCCAATCTCACAGCCAATTTCATCGCCGAGCGCATCGCCCCTGGATCTGCGATCCCCTTCCCGGCTATGTCAAAGGCTGTGCCATGGGCCGGTGTCGTTAAAACGACAGGTAAACCTCCGCTCACGGTCACCCCTTTATGGAAACCTAATAGCTTCATGCCGGTTTGGCCCTGGTCATGATACATGGACACCATACAATCAAACGGTTCCTTGTCCAGCCTGAGAAAAATCGTGTCCGCCGGATACGGACCATGGGCATTCATGCCTTGCTGCTGAGCCTCTTGTACCGCAGGCAGAATTTCATCAATTTCCTCCCTGCCGATCAATCCCCCTTCACCCGCATGAGGATTCAAACCGGCCACCGCGATCCGAGGGTTTTCAATGCCAGCCTGAGTCAAGGTGCCGTGGGCAAAACGAATGATTTTTAATACATTTTCTTTCGTAATATGTTGGCTTACTTCTTTTAACGGAATGTGTGAAGTCAATCGGGTCAACCACAGGTTGTCCATCACATTAATTTCTCCAAAACCGTCTTGAACATGCAATAGCTCGGCAAAGAAGTGAATCTCATCTTCAAAATGATGCCCGCCCCGTTGCAAAGCTTCTTTGTTCAAAGGGGCATAGACGAGTCCGTCCAGCTTTTTGTCCTGAGCAAGCTTTAAACCATATTTCAATGTTTCACCCGTCACCTTCCCCGACGCTGGAGAAAGTTTCCCCAATTCATACGTTGCGGGATCCAAATTGCCCAGATCAATCATCCAGATGTCGCGATCTGCACCCACTTCTTCGCTGGAATCGACCTTCACGTAATCTAAAGACGCTTTGGCGATCTGAGCGCCTTGCTGGTAGACGCGTTCGTCTCCAATGATCACCCATGTCGCCAGCGAGCGCACTTCTTCATCTTGAAGCGCTTTGACAACAAGCTCTGGGCCGATCCCCGGAGCCTCCCCCAATGTCAGGCCGAAAACAGGTTTCTTTTTTTGTACCAATACAAAGTCCCCCTCCGTATAACTTCCTAGATAACATCCTCTAGCAAAACCAACCCGAGGCGATGGCAGTTATCACCCCCCCTTAGCAATCGGTGAGATGAGCAATGACCTGCCTAAAACGTTTTCAGTGCACCCGTTTTCAGTGCACCAATCAAAAGAAGATTATGATCCGGTAACAAAAAACGCTTTACAAGCTCAACAGCAAAATTCACTTAAAGAAGTATACAATAAATCATTTCATTAGTAAACACATTTATTTTTAAAATGTTGCAATATTATTATTCCGAACTTTCTTTCTATAGAAATAGACATTATATGTTATATAATGCAACACATTGACACTTTATGTCTGGCTAGTGTAATTTTAAAGTTAAGTAAGATCTTATTCTTTCCTATTTAAAGGCATTTATCACAAAAAGAGGAGGAAAAATATTGTCCAAAATCAAAGCAGCCATCGTCGGATCGGGCAACATTGGCACGGATTTGATGTATAAGTTGGAAAAGAGCGCATTCATCCAACTGACAACGATGATTGGCATCGATCCAGACTCGGATGGCTTGAAACGCGCGAAAGCGATGGGATACGAAACGATTGATTTCGGCATCCAAGGGCTGGTCAATCAACCGGACCTGGCCGATATTGTTTTTGACGCCACGTCGGCCAAAGCCCATCTCCAACACGCACCCATTTTACAAGAGTTGGGCAAACTGGCTATTGACTTAACCCCTGCCGCCGTCGGACCTTTCTTATGCCCGGTTGTCAATCTGGGGTCTCATCTTGAGGCGAAGAACGTGAATATGATCACTTGTGGCGGACAGGCCACCATTCCGATCATCCATGCGGTAAACCGTGTGGCTGACGTGTCCTATGCAGAAATTGTCGCCACCATTTCGAACAAAAGCGCCGGACCGGGTACGCGAGCGAACATTGATGAATTCACCATCACCACCCGCCGGGGAATTGAAGAAGTGGGCGGCGCAGACCGGGGCAAAGCAATTATCATTCTCAATCCGGCCGAACCACCGATTTTGATGCGCGATACGATTTATTGCGAAGTAAAAAATATGGATGAAGAGGCCATCACCCGATCCATTGAAGAAATCGTGCACCAAATCCAGCAATATGTGCCAGGTTATCAATTAAAGCAAGAGCCTATTTTTGAAGAAAATCGGGTGACTGTTTTTCTCGAAATCGAAGGGGCTGGAGATTATTTTCCTCCTTATGCGGGGAACTTGGATATCATGACAGCTGCAGCTAAAAAAGTGGGAGAAGATTTTGCCCGGCATATGATCGATGAAGGAGTGAAATCATGAAACGCCATAGTGATCAACCTATCCGAATCACTGAAGTGTGTTTGCGAGATGGAAGTCATGCCGTCGCACATCAGTTCACGGAAGATCAAGTTCGCCGTGTCACCCGCGCCCTTGATGATGCGGGCATGCATTATATCGAGGTCTCCCATGGAGATGGTTTGGGTGGATCAAGTCTTCAATATGGACGTTCACTGACAGACGAAATGAAATTGATTGAGGCAGCCGTTGAAGAATGTAAGCGCTCTAAAATCGCCGTCTTACTCATACCGGGCATTGGCACGGTTCATGAGCTGCGTGAAGCGAACAAAATTGGAGCCAAACTCGTTCGCGTGGCCACTCACGTGACGGAGGCGGATGTTTCCGCCCAGCATATTCAATTGGCCCGTGAATTGGATATGGAAGTATGCGGATTTTTGATGATGGCGCATTCGGCCCCAGTCGAAAAACTCGTCGAACAAGCCAAATTGATGGAAAGTTACGGTGCACAAGCGGTATATGTGACCGATTCGGCCGGTGCGTTGCTGCCGCATGAAGTGAGGGAACGAATTAAAGCGTTGCGTGAACATGTATCTTGCGAAATCGGTTTTCATGCCCATAACAATTTGTCCGTGGCTGTTGCCAACACCATTGCGGCCATTGAAGAAGGAGCTACCCGCATTGACGGCAGTGTTCGTTGCCTCGGGGCCGGATCCGGTAATACCCAGACTGAAGTGTTGATCACCGTGTTGGACCGGATGGGTGTAGACTTAGGAATTGATCTATACAAGATGATGGATTTGGCTGAAGAGATAGTTGCCCCACTACTTCCTCGCCCGCAGGAAATCAATAAAGCCAGTCTCGTCATGGGTTATGCCGGTGTTTATTCCAGCTTTCTTTTACATGCCGAACGGGCGGCTCAAAAATTCAATTTGGATTCCCGGGACATTTTAGTAGAATTGGGCAGAAGAAAAACCGTCGGCGGACAAGAGGATATGATCCTCGATGTGGCAGCCGAATTGGCCAAACAGAAAGAACACATAGGATAGGCTTTGGCGCGAATTCATGAATCGACATTCACGGATAAATTAGAATGTCCATGTCAAATGGAAGAATGACATCCGGTGACGACACTCGCCAA
>CALBTX010000192.1 GCA_937967685.1 uncultured Bacillaceae bacterium
GATTTGAATGATTTTTTTTGCTCATAAATAAAACCTCCAATTAAATAATGACCAACCGGTCGGTATGTCTAATTTAACCAACTATATACTCATTGTCAATATATATTTTGGGAAAAGATTCTAATTTTTTGTGATCGATTGCAATCAATATCAGAAAATCAAAAAAGATAGAACGATCAAGTCCAAATTTGTGTGTAAATTCATTCTCGGCCTGAAAACATGGATCAAGCAAGCGTTGAGCAACCGTTCCAAACAAGAACGCCAACGTGTGTACGAAGCAGCGGATGCCCACGATCCTTCCGCCATGCTGGCGGCGATTGCGGAAGCGGAGAAGGCGGAAACCCATGAGGAAAAACAAGCAGAGATCTCCGGTTTACGTATTTCTTAATTTTGTCTAGATTTTATTATTTCAGAATTGAAAGTGTAAACGTCGTTCTCTCATATGGAATACTTTCCATTGTTACATGTCCTTCATGAGCAGCAGCGACCTCTTGTACAATCGATAATCCCAGTCCAAGTCCTTCTCCGACACGTCCTTCTGCTCCCCGATAGAATCGTTCAAAAATATGCATTTAAAACTAAAATATCCATTCGGAAAATAGATGTTGATCCTTCCATAATTAAGGTTCTACAAATATTAAAATTGGCTGACTTACCCGTTGAATTAACCCCTCATAGTCTCAGACACACACCTACCTCACTATTATTAGCACAAGCTGGGGTGAATCTTGTTTTAATTATGTGGAGAAGCTGGACATGAGGAGAAAGAACAACGAGAAAAATCTATTTACACGTCACAAAAGACATGAAAAAAGAGGCCTCCATTAAATTTCAAGAATTAATGGAGGACCTCTCATTCCGGATTACCCCAATGTTACCCTTTCTATGATAACTATGGGATAAACCTTTATATTACAGGATTTTAGGCGTTAACTTACATCATGCCGCCCATGTCCGGCATGCCGCCGCCCGGTGCACCCGGTGCATTATTCTCTTCTTCCGGTTCGTCAGCGATTACCGCTTCGGTGGTCAAGAACATAGCTGATACGGAAGCCGCGTTTTGTAAAGCGGAACGAGTCACCTTAGCCGGATCAACAATACCTGCGTCTATCATATTCACCCATTCGCCAGTGGCTACATTAAAGCCGGTACCGACGGATTCTTTCTTCAGACGTTCGACAACGATCGAACCTTCCAGACCGGCATTTTCCGAAATTTGACGTACAGGCTCTTCTAAAGCGCGCAAGACAATGTTAATTCCTGTTTGCTCGTCACCGTCAGCTTGGATTTTTTCAACTGCGGAAATGACGTTCACCAGCGCCGTGCCCCCACCGGAGACAATCCCTTCTTCCACAGCGGCACGTGTGGAGTTCAGCGCATCTTCAATGCGCAATTTCTTCTCTTTCAACTCTGTTTCGGTGGCAGCCCCGACTTTAATGACAGCGACACCGCCGGCGAGTTTAGCCAAACGTTCTTGTAATTTTTCTTTGTCAAACTCAGATGTCGTTTCCTCCAACTGGGCGCGGATTTGATTGATGCGTCCGGCGATTTTATCGCTCTCTCCGGCACCTTCAACAATCGTCGTCGTTTCTTTCGTGACGACCACTTTGCTGGCCCGACCCAATTGACCGATGCTGGCCGATTTCAGGTCTAATCCCAAATCTTCGGTGATCACTTCACCACCGGTCAAAATGGCGATATCTTCGAGCATTGCTTTACGACGATCACCAAATCCCGGTGCTTTGACCGCCACAGCATTGAACGTGCCGCGCAATTTGTTGACCACCAGCGTCGCAAGGGCTTCACCTTCCACATCTTCAGCAATGATCAGGATCGGCTTGCCTTGCTGAACGACTTGTTCCAACAGCGGCAGTACATCCTGGATGTTGGAAATTTTCTTATCGGTAATTAAAATGTACGGATCCTCAAGTTCTGCTTCCATTTTGTCCGTATCGGTCACCATGTAGGGGGAAGCATATCCTCGGTCAAACTGCATCCCTTCAACAACTTCCAGTTCGGTTTCGAAGCCTTTTGACTCTTCAACCGTAATGACTCCGTCATTACCTACCTTTTCCATTGCCTCGGCAATCAGTTGTCCGACTTCCTCGTTGTCCGAAGAAATGGCGGCAACTTGAGCAATAGAATCTTTCCCTTCGATCGGCTTGGAAATGCTCTTCAATTCTTCAACGGCTGCTTTGACCGCTTTTTCAATACCCCTTTTTACGACCATTGGGTTGGCACCGGCCGTCACGTTCTTTAAACCTTCGCGAATCATAGCTTGAGCCAGAACGGTAGCCGTTGTCGTTCCGTCACCGGCAACGTCGTTCGTTTTATTGGCCACTTCAGCCACCAGTTGAGCACCCATGTTTTCAAATTTATCGTCTAGTTCAATCTCCTTGGCAATGGTGACACCATCATTCGTAATGAGCGGAGAACCGAATTTCTTTTCCAAGACAACATTGCGACCTTTCGGGCCCAATGTCACTTTTACCGCATTAGCCAATGCATTCACACCGCGCATCATCGCCCGGCGAGCATTTTCACTAAATTCAATTTGTTTTGCCATGAATGTTCGCCTCCTAATATGTAGTGTTTTTTATTTTCAATGGCTAAGGATCAGGTTAGTCAAGAATAGCCAAAATGTCGCTTTCACGCATGATCAACAATTCTTTGTCGTCATACTTTACTTCCGTTCCTGCATATTTGGAGAAAATGATGCGATCTCCTTCCTTGACTTCCAAAGCTACCCGGTCGCCATTCTCAATACGACCGCTGCCCACAGCGACAACTTTGCCCTCTTGTGGCTTTTCTTTAGCGGTGTCCGGAAGCACGATCCCGCTGGCTGTTGTTTCTTCTTGTTCAATCGGTTCAACGACAACACGATCGCCTAATGGCTTAATCATTGGAAAACGCCCTCCTTCATAAAATAGGTTTTGGATTTTGCGCATATTGTTAGCACTCATCATATCTGAGTGCTAACAATATCATAAATATTTTTCTCTTTGTTTGCAAGTCTTTTACCGTATTTTTTTCAAAATGATCACTTTAATATTTTAGTCACCGTGATTCGATAATATGCGTCAAATTTTTTCAAAGCACACTTTCCATAACCATGTTTGTCTTGCGCATCTTTCACCGAGCCCATCGAACATTTATCGGGGTAGTAAACCTTTACGGGGGATTGTTCTCAACGCGATGGATGGTCCGCTGTTTTTTCCGATAGGCGAAAGAGGCACAGGCAACGCTAAATTCATACAAACCGATGAGCGGAACGGTGACCAGCAAGTGTGAGAGCACTTCAGGCGGCGTAATCAGGGCGGCGAGCACAAACAGGATGAAATAAGCATATTTGCGCATTCTTTTTAACAATATTGGCGTGATGATCTCCAAACGTGTTAAAAAGAGAATCACTAACGGCATTTGAAACAAAAGGCCAAACGGCAACACAAATGTAAATAAAAATCGAAAATATTGGGGCATGCCATACATTTCCTCAGCACCGACACGCTCCGCAATGGAGATCATAAAATCAACGATGAAAGGAAAGAGCAGAAAGTAGGCGAAGGCTAGTCCTGCGAGACTGAGTACAAAGGCGCCCGGTATGTATGACAGGGTCACCTTACGCTCTTTCTCAGTTAACCCCGGTTTGACAAAAGCCCAAATTTGATACAATGCCCAAGGAAAGGTGACGACCAATCCGACGATGACCGCAAAATAGACATACACTTTAAAAGCATCAGTGATGTCGATGACGACCATATGAACAGGTTCGGCCACCGGTTGAGCCTGTAAATAGCGGATGACATCATCAGCGAAGAGAAAACCGATGGCCATGGAGACAACAAAAAGGATCAAGATAGACATGACCCTTTTCCTTAACTCGCCGATATGATTCATCACGCTCATCGTATCGTTCGATTGGTTCGTTCGTTTTAAATTGGACAGTTTGTCATTGGACATGCTCTTTTTCATCCCTAACCCAAGCTATTCTTTCGTGTCTTCCTGCTTCTTACTGCTTTTCTCTCCCTCGTCGACGAGCCCGTTTGTCGCTTGTTTAAACTCGCGTAACGTTTTGCCAAACGCCTTGCCCAATTCCGGCAATTTGCTTGGTCCAAAGACGAGCAGGGCGACAAGGATAATTAAGATGAGACTCACTGGTCCGATCGTCGGCATTGTTTTCCCTCCAATCCATTTAGCATTCACTCAGTTTCCGGTAACGGGAAGTGTTTCAAAAAGTATACGAGTGTATGCAATTCAATCGATAAATCGACATCGTGCACACGGACGTCATCCGGTACATCCAAACGCGCGGGCGTAAAATTCAGGATTCCTTTGGCCCCCGCTTCGATCACTAAGTCAGCCGTTTTTTGGGCGGCATGGGAGGGAACGGCAAGAATGGCGATCGCACTTTCTCCCAATCCGTTTTGACGCAAATGATCCATGGAATACACCGGCACACCGGCGATGACCGTTCCCGTTTTGGCTGGATCGACATCATACGCTTTCTGGATTTGGATCGTCTGGCTGCCATGAAAATTGTCATGTAACAGAGCCGTCCCCAAGTTCCCCACACCAACAAGCGCCACGCCGGTTCTGTCGTCCTGTTCAAGAATCCTCCGTAAAAAGGATAGCAGATATTGAACATTATACCCATATCCTTTTTTACCCAGTGCTCCGAGGTAGGAAAAATCCCTGCGGATGGTGGCCGCATCCACTTTGACCGCCTCGCTGAGCGCCGTGGAGGAGATGCGCTGTTTTCCCGCTTCCTGAAGATGTTCGAGGAACCGATAATACAGAGGCAACCGTTTGGCGGTGGCCCGAGGAATATGCGCTTGCTTCATTCAGAATGAACTCCCGATTTGCCTTGCAAAATATGCAACGCATTGGACACCTGGTCAATAATGGACTCCAAGCAATATGTGGCTTCTTCGGGCGAACCGGGCAAATTAATGATCAGCGTATTTCCGCGCGTACCGCAAATGGCTCTCGTCAACATGGCTTTTCTGGAAGATTTCATCGCCTTGCGCCGCATTTCTTCAGCCATTCCCGGCACGATACGATCAATGACCTGACGGGTTGCTTCAGGTGTGACATCTCCCGGGCTTAACCCCGTCCCTCCGATCGTGATTAACAGGTCAGTCCGGTGCCGATCAGCCATTTCTATCATATGTTCCCGCAATGTTTCCATACAATCCGGTAAAACTTGATAAGCCGTCAGTTCGGAATTGAGGAGGTTGCTTTTAATCAATTCCTGAATCACAGGCCCGCTGTCATCCTCCCGTTCTCCCGCTGCTGCCCGATCACTGGCAACGATCATCGCGACTTTCCACACTTTAATTAATCCTCCCTTTGAAAATCTCCACTTTTGCCTCCCGTTTTACGCACCAAATATGTCGGCCCTATGACCATACTTTTATCCATGGATTTACACATATCATAAACGGTCAGAGCAACACTCGAAGCAGCGGTTAATGCTTCCATCTCCACACCTGTTTTCGCGGTCGTCTTCACCTCCACTTCAATGTTTAACGAAGCTTCTTCTCCGTTTAATTCCGAAGAGTAGTGAATATTGACCCCGGTTAAAGGAAGAGGATGACACATAGGTATCATATTGGACGTATTTTTAGCGGCCATGACACCGGCCACTTGGGCGACGGCCAGTACGTCACCCTTGCCGACGGTTCCTTCTTCTATGCGTCGGTATACTTCCCTGTGCATCTGAACCCGGCTGCGGGCCACGGCTGTTCTGGCCGTTTCTTTTTTTTCCGTGACATCAACCATTCGGGCCCGTCCTTGTTCGTTAAAGTGGGTAAAAGACATCCGTCTATGAATCCCCCCAGATCGTTTTTCTGTCCCTATTGTACATCATTTCCCAGCCGATGTCTTGCGGAACATTTCTCCTCCAGTGAAAACTTCTTGAACATATTCATGACCCTCAGGTACACTAAAATCGTGATTAATATAAGTATAGTGCCCAGAGATTGAAAAGACAACGTGTCCGGCCATCAGGCTTAGGCAATGAAAGCGAGGTCAAGAGATCATGATCTTACTGCAAACGCATCGGCTCAGTAAATCTTTTGCTGGAGAAACGATCCTCAATGACATCCATCTGGAAGTGCAGACAAATGAGCGCATCGGTCTGGTAGGACGCAATGGAGCCGGAAAATCAACCTTGCTGAAGATCATTACCGGACAACTGGCTGGCGACGTGGGTCAAATATTCATCGCTAAACAAACGCGCATCGGATATCTGGCCCAAGACAGTGGCCTGGACTCTCAAGCGACTGTTTGGGAAGAACTGAAAAAAGTATTCGGGGACCTCGTTCGCCAAGAACAACAGCTGAGACGAATGGAAGCGCGCATGGCCGACCCTGATCTGCTCAGGCATAAACGGCAATATGAGGCGCTGATGGCAGAATATGACCGGTCTCAAGAGCTTTTTAAAAGGCGGGGAGGATACGAATATGAGGCCCGGATCAACAGCGTCCTTCAGGGACTCGGCTTTGCCGATCAGAAGCATCATGCCGTCAGTGCGTTAAGCGGCGGACAAAAAACCCGCCTGGCCTTGGGAAAATTGTTGTTGGAAAAGCCTGAACTGCTCATTCTCGATGAGCCGACCAACTACTTGGACTTGGAGACGTTATCCTGGTTGGAACAATATTTGCTGGCCTATCCGGGAGCCATGCTCGTTGTTTCCCATGACCGCTATTTTTTGGATAAGCTGGTCGATACGGTTTACGAACTAGAGGGAACAAAAATAGACAAATATCCGGGAAATTACACTCGGTTTTTAGAGCAGAAACAAAAAAACCATGACCGGCAATTGAAACTTTATGAGAAGCAGCAAAAAGACATTCAACGGATGAACGACTTCATTCAACGCAATAGGGCCCGGGCCTCCACATCCAAAAGGGCTCAAGGAAGACGAAAAATGCTCGAAAAAATGGAGCGGATCGACCGGCCGCACATGAACTCGAGAAACGTCGCTTTTGCTTTTGAAGTGGCCCGTCCCAGCGGAGAAGATGTTTTTAAAGTGCGGGAGTTAAGCATTGGTTATCCCGGACAAAATCCGCTTGCTGAAAACATGACCTTTCAAGTGTACAAAGGCGATCGACTGGCCATTATCGGTCCGAACGGCATCGGCAAAACGACGCTGCTGAAAACGATTGTCGGACAACTTCCCCCGCTGAAAGGGCACATTCATCCCGGCGCCCATGTAACGATTGCTTACTATGATCAGGAACAGCATCATTTGGATGCCGGCAATACCGTTTTGGAGGAAATATGGAACGACGATCCGCAGATGAAGGAGAAGGACGTGCGCAGTTTGCTCGGGCAATTTCTTTTCAGCGGAGAAGATGTTGAAAAACCGGTCCGTTCTTTAAGCGGTGGAGAAAAAGCCAGGTTATCCCTTGCTAAACTCATGCTCAAAAAGGCAAACGTCCTAATTTTGGATGAACCGACAAACCATTTGGACGTCTACAGTAAAGAAGTGCTGGAACAAAGTTTAGACGATTATCCGGGAACGCTCCTGTTCGTTTCCCATGACCGTTATTTTCTCAATCGAATGGCGACCAAAGTGCTCGAATTGCAGCCGACAGAGAGCCGCTTATATTTGGGGAATTACGATTATTATGTATACAAGAAGGACGAATTAAACCAAATCGCCCTGAAAAAGCAGGAAATCGATCCAGCGGCTCAAATATCAACGACGACGAAAAAGGCGGGCGGAAAATCGTCCTTTGAACAGAAAAAAGAACGGCAAAAAATGGAACGCAAACGAAAGAGAAGAATCAAAGAACTGGAAAACCAAATTGCAGCATGGGAAGAGATGATCACCGACCTTGAGCAACAGCTGGTGCTGCCCGAAGTATATCAGGATTTCCAAAAAGCGCGTGACATTCAGGAACAAATCAATCAACTGAAGAAAAACATGGATGAGACGTATGCCGAATGGATGGCCTTGGAAGAAACCGCTGACTGATGGCCCACGCCGAATGGACACCGCTTTTCATACTTCAACGATGTTTCCCCGACAAAGGCTGATCGTGCGGAACAAAACGCAAGTATATGACAGGAAATGTTAAATAGATCATTAATGCAGCCGCAGAAACGATGCCCGAATCATTCACGAGCAGAATAACCACTGAACCGACAATCATCGCCCGGAATCCTCCGCTCCAATCGGACAGGCGGCTTTTTTCAAATCTGTTTTTATGCAGATAAAAACTGAGCATGAGCAAAACGACAAGAGAGGTGGCAAACAATTTTCCCCATAATGAAATGCGGATCAACTTGAGGTTCATTTCCAGTTTGCGGCCGACCATGACTTTGATCGCCTGCCAATCCCCCTGGATCATCCACTGTAAAAAAGCGCCGATATGGGTGTGTTCTCCTCCCCGCACATGCAAATAAGCCAACAGTAAAAATATGCCTCCAAGCAAAAACAGCACACCGAGCACATGCCTGAACCTCAATCTGAACGGCCATAGAAAATAAATGGAAAATACGTATGTCAGTAAACTGGCAACCGTCGCCCCTGCGTTTGTTCCCAAATGAGGGGCCGCCACGGTAAAGACGATCAAGCTGTACCACAAGCCGGTCAACACGATCAACCATAACTCTGACCGAAGCGGCCGATCTGTCCCGTACCGTGCATCGGGCATCATGCCCGGCGTTGCAGCGGATCGCTTTTTTTGATGCAGCCATATTTTAAGACCTGTCACACCCAACAATGAACTGCCAAGTAAAATGCCGGCATATTCGTTGCCCAGTCCGTAAAACCTGGCTCCGATCAAAGGGTCATATCCCAAAAAAGACCGCTTCATCCAGACGCTGCCCTGCCAGACGTCATACATGATGACGAACGCTGTTCCTAAACCAAGTACCATCAAGTACGATGCATGTGAGAGCAGTAAATATAAAAGCAGACTCGTGGTCAAAGAACAGAGGAACAAGATGATGATCCAGATCATTTCGTGCACATATTGAATAAAGGGGGTCAGCCATAAAAAATAGATGGGAGAGACGAGAATGGTGCCGATCAGCACGTGGATGCCCCGGGTTCCCAATTCATTTTTGTAAAAAAACCAGTAAATCGTACTCCCAATTAAGCTGAAAATCACCGTGAACAAATAGGCAGAAATCACCGTTCGCCGATGAGCATAAATCGCAAACAGATAATCCAAATGCTTAAAAAACAGATCCGCTTCAAACCTCTCCCCCAGTTTGGACACAGCGCCGGGCGGCCTATCTTTCGTCAAACTTTTGTGCGTCACAATCGGTTTGCCGGTCAATATGTTCGGCCAGGAAATATCAAAATAAGCCAAAATACTGGGCAAGATATCGATGTTGGCCACCACCCCGAGCTGTTTCGTCGTTGCCGATGTCAGGAAACCCGCACTTTGCTGATGATTGATCATCACCAATGGGGCCAGCCACTGTCCCTCCTGCTTGGCTTGGGCTGACACCATCGGGGAGATAATCCAGATGGCCGTATCACGGACAGCTGTCCCTGCTCGATCCATGTTTGACTGGTGCGTCTGAAGCGCTGTCGAAGATATACCATCATCTGACGACACGGTGATCATTTTGTCCAGCCACATAGCCCATTCCTGTATCCAGTCTTCCTTCATCTTCCCGATGTGCTCCGAGCGGTTCATCCCGCCTGTCTGTTCCCCGGCATGAATGCGCCGCAAATCCCCCAATTCTACAGCCGTGACCGATAAAGTGTCCTTGTCCCAAATGCGGGTGATTGCTGTGGTTAGCTGTTCAAAATCGGTCCTTCTTCCACTCGGAAAAGCCATATCGGTGACAAGCATTTCATCCTCGATCCACCCCTGCACTTTGCCTTTTTTATCCATTAAGAGCAGGGGGGCCAGGCGATGTGCAGAATAAACATCACTGTTCCCCAGCACATATTTTTGCACGCCATATCGATCAAGCTGTTCTCCAAGCCAGCCGGGAGTCGTTTCCCGAATATCATTTTCGCGCCAAATCTTTCGCACTTCAGACAGATGAACCTGAACTTTAGGAACGGTCGCCAAACCCCTTTCCGCGTTAGCCCTCTGTTCAGCGGCAAGCCAGTATTGCGGCCCGGTACCGGGCGTTCCTGTACAAAGCGTCAACCAATTGTTGGCTAAATTGAGAGATCCGGGCGTTCGCATACTGACCCCCGCCATGTGCAAGACGTTCCTCCTCGATGAAGGAAAATGATCAATCAGCTCGCGAACATCGGCAAACGATAAATCAGGGACGATCAGCAGCAGCAAATGTTTCTCTAACGGAGGATCTTCCGCGGCAGACACTGTCGTAGATGGCGATAAACCGCCTATAGCTGAGACAGATGCAACATCACCAAACAGCAGACAAAGCAGCAGGCAAACGGTCAGAAAAGCAGCTATTCTGGAATGGATCTTCACATTCACTCATTCTCCTTCCCATGCCGACCCGCTCAATCCCTTTGCTGACATTTTTTCTTTAGTTTTCCAGATCCATGCTTGGCTATACTCACAAAAAAATCCACAGTTTGTGGAAAGTTAAACACAAACTGTGGATAATATTGTGAATAAGTTAAGATAATCGCAAACCGGGATAAGCATTGAGAGCCATCGTCTCACGCACACCTTTCTCATACTCGACAAAACCGGCACTGGCAATCATCGCCGCGTTATCCGTGCACAGCCACAAAGGAGGAATGACCAAGGGCAAACCGTGCTGTGCACAAGCCTGCTGCATGCGTTGACGCAACCTTTGATTGGCCGCTACACCTCCGGCCAATAACACTTGTTTCACCTGAAATGCCTCCGCGGCACGCAGCGTCTTGCCGACAAGCACTTCGACGACGCTCTCTTGAAAACTGGCGGCAATATTCGCTTGATGGATGGGCTCCTCTTTTTGTTCCAGCTGATGCAAATGATTGAGTACGGCCGACTTCAAGCCGCTGAAGCTGAAATCGTACGAGTCCGGTTCAAGCCAGGCTCGCGGAAAATCAATACTCGCCTGACCCTTTTGAGCCAGGCGGTCGATTTCCGGTCCCCCGGGATAGGCAAGCCCAAGCGCCCGGGCCACTTTGTCATAGGCCTCCCCGGCGGCATCATCTCTCGTTTCGCCCAAAATGTGATACCGGCCGTGTTCACGCATCAAAACAAGCTCGGTATGGCCGCCGGACACGACCAACGTCAAACAGGGAAATATCATTTCTTCAACCAGGCGGTTAGCGTAAATATGTCCGGCAATATGATGCACGCCGACCAAAGGAATTTGCCTGGAAAAAGCCAGCGCTTTGGCCGCGGAAACCCCGATGAGCAAGGCGCCGACCAGCCCGGGTCCTTTCGTCACGGCGATGGCGTCCACTTCATCCAAGGTGATGCCTGCCTTGGCCAAAGCTTCCTCTATGACCAGTGTGATCTGCTCCACATGTCTGCGCGAAGCGACTTCGGGGACAACGCCGCCAAAACGGCGGTGAATGTTCATTTGAGAGGCAACAACATTCGCTAAAACTTTAGTTCCGTTTTCGACCACGGCAGCGGCTGTTTCATCACAACTTGTTTCAATGCCCAATAACTTCATCTTCATCCTCCAGATCAGCCCACATGATGATGGCATCCTCATGATTATCCGTATAATATCCTTTGCGAATCCCCGAGCGGACAAAACCGAGTTGTTCGTAAAGATTGAGGGCGGCATGGTTTGACGGCCGGACTTCCAAGGTCATTTTTTTCGCCCCTTGCATTTGAGCAAAAACCATCATATTTCTCAATAAGCATTTGCCAATTTTCCGTCCCCGGTATTCGGGGTGCACGGCAATATTTGTAATATGGGCCTCATCCATAATCAACCATACGCCGCAATAACCGACAATTTTCTGACCTACTTGAGCAACGACATAATAGGCGAAGTGATTTTTCAGCAATTCATTGTAAAAGGCATCTCTTGTCCACGGCGAGGGGAATGAGGATTTTTCCACTTCCAGCACATGGTCGATATCTTCCAGCTTCATCAACCGAAGCTGAACGTTTTCTGCCATACGGATGACCTCCTCCCGTCCAGCCCATGGACATCAAAAAGCGTAAACGTTACTTTTTTTGCAGCCATTTCTGTTCTGCCTCAGCCAGTTGCAAATACTGCGGCACATAATGATGCGCGTCGTGCACTCGGTTTTCCCACATCCGCCAGGCCAAATAGGCCAGCTGACTTCCACGCGGCAAATGTTCGTGCACAGCAGCGAAGTGTGCCTGGGTACCGATCACTTCCTTGATCGTCCGTTGATAAACATCCACACCCGTACCGATAAACAACAGAGGTTCAGACTCCTTCTTCAAGGCGACCAACCATTCGTCAAGCGGCTGGATACGATCCTTCACCGCAGGAACAACCATATGCCGGTCTTCATCGTACGTGTACCTTCCGGTGTACACCTGTTTGCGCCTGGCATCAAGCAGCGGGACGATCTGTCCCTCAAAACCGGCACGATTTTGGGCGATCACTTGTAAGCTGGAAATGCCAACGATAGGAATCTTTAATCCCCAAGCCATCGTTTTAGCCGTCGTCAGCCCGATTCTCACGCCGGTATACGAACCCGGTCCATGAGCAACGGCCATTCCGTCCAAATCACGGGGTGCAAGTTCAAGTTCGTCTAACAGCCGTTCCACAGCCGGCATCAGCCGTAAGGAATGATTTTTCTTTATATTTGTATTCAGCTCTCCCAGCAGCTGACCATCCTCCATGACGCCGACAGCCAAAACCCAGGTGGACGTGTCCATCGCTAACAGCTTCATCGCTTAGATCCAATCCCTTCAAAAAACTGTTGGAGGATGTGCATGTACTTTTCGCCGACGGGGTGAAATTGAATCAGCCGTTCATCGTTTCTTTTTTTCCGAATGACGATCTCCAATCTTTCCGCGGGCAGTTGACTTTCGATTTTTTCCGGCCATTCAATGACACACACACCTGATGCGTCAAAATATTCTTCCAAACCGAGCGCCTCTGTTTCATCCTCCAGGCGGTAAGCATCCATATGATACAAAGCAAAGCGGGCGCCCTCGTATTCTTTAATGATCGTAAACGTGGGGCTGTTCACTGTCCGATTGATGCCCATGCCTTTAGCCAATCCCTGGGTGAAACTCGTCTTCCCGGCGCCCAAATCGCCCTTTAAAATGATCACTTCTCCCCCGCGCAAACAGCCGGCCAGTTGGCTGGCCAGGTGTCGAGTTTCTGTCACGTCCGAACTGCATACGCTCCATTGTTTTTCGGCCATTATCCATCATTCCTTATATCCATTCTGACTCCCATCATTACTGTCCGTTATTTTCGAGGTGGGTGGAAATGATTGAATCCTCGGTGCCGTAACGGCTGTTTACTGCCGTTTGACTCCAGCCAGACCGAGCCCTCGCCAGGACGAACAGTTCCGATAGGATAAAAAGCGAGTTGATCGGCCTGAAACCGGCCTTGCACTTCCCGCAGCAAACGAAGCGGCACCGTACCGATCAGCACGAAATCTTCCCCGCCGAACAGCGCCCATTCGTAAGGGTCTTTTTGGCTTGCTTGCGCATAACGCTTCAATTCCGGACTAAGCGGGAGAGATTCCTTTTTCAAAATGAGATCAACCCGGCTCTGCACGGCAATTTCATGCGCTTCACTGGCAATGCCGTCACTCACATCGTTCAGGGCGATGGAAGCTTTCCGGCCAAACTCGGCTAAAAGACGACCCTGTTGAATATGCGGTTCAGGCCATTGATGGGCGCGGAGCAAACGTTCTGCACATAACGGATGTTCCTCATGATGACGATCGCCCGGTTCGGGCCGATGTAATAAAAAGTCCAACCCGGCGGCGGAATCACCCAGCGTTCCGGTCACAAAAACAACATCATCCGCTCCAGCGTTGGAACGAAGCAGGCGAACATCTTGATCGACCTCACCGATGGCCGTTACCGAAAGGACCAGATGCTCTGGCGAGGCAACCGTGTCACCGCCAAGCAAATCGACCTGCCACGTATCGGCCAGCTTTTTCATTCCAAGATAAAGGTCGTGCAGTTCACTTTGTGACCAGTGAGCGGGAATGGCCACGGAAACCAAAAAATACTTCGGTTGACCGCCCATCGCCGCAATATCACTGAGGTTAACCGCCAAACTTTTATAACCAATCTGAGACGGGGAAAGTGTCTCCCGTTTAAAATGAATGCCTTCAACGAGTGTATCGACACAAACGATTTGGCCCTGTCTCTCACCGGGGAGGTAGACAGCGGCATCATCTCCGCTGGGAACAAGTGTTTTCCGATGATACGTATGGAAATGTTCGGAAACGTCCCGAATGAACGCAAATTCATCATCGATCGGTTGTCCTGTTCTGGACATGCCGTTGTCCTCCCAACATCAGTAAAGTCCAATACCGTTTCGTCGCGAGCGGTCTGCACCGCTTCAAAGATCATCCTTCAAAGATCCGCAGAAAGATCCTTCAAAGATCCGCAGATTGCACAAATGTCTTCTAGGGAAGGGTTGTTTTTATTATAACTTTGCCCGAGATGCGCTTCAACTGACGATGAAATCGACCGCCGGGATCAGCTGCATGTTGACAGCATAAAACGGTGATCATAAAACTTGTCATCATTTCCTAACGACGAGTACAATACTAAAGAACAAACCATTTCATTAGAAAGCTGCTAGTCAAGGAGGTGTCGTTCATGGAGTTGACCGTCAGTCCGCAAGCATTGGAGGAATTGAAAGCACTGGATATACCCGAAGGACGCGGGGTGCGCATAGACGCTGTAATTGGCGGCGGCTGAGGCTGTGACGTCGATATCCAACTGGCTCTGGATGAGCCCAGAAAAAATGATACAACCATTAAAATGGATTCACTTTTTTTCTTGATCGATCGTTTAACGGAACGTTATGTCGAAGGACCTTTGACCTTGGATTATACCCCCACCCACGGATTCCGGCTGTCCAATCCGAATGAGGTCATTTATCACGGCTTCACGGTGCTTTGAAAATTGCCGCCTGTATCGAAGCGCACATAAAGCACAAAGAAAGCCGAGGATTGAATGAGTCAATCTTCGGCTTCCTTTTAAAAAGTTCTTTTTCATTAAACTTTTGGCGGCATGATCGTTAGGTGTCGCCAAATGTATGGTGTTTTTAGAGATGCTTCAAGTCAGATCAATGGAGCGGGTGATGGGAATCGAACCCACGTATCCAGCTTGGAAGGCTGGTGTTC
>CALBTX010000193.1 GCA_937967685.1 uncultured Bacillaceae bacterium
AACGGCCTGATACCAATATAACACGGGAGGAGATGTTCGGATGAACCGGAAGCGTTTTAGCACTTTGTATATTATTTTTACGGGAGTGGCCTTTTTAGCCGTCATTTTTCCCATTTATGAAATCGCCAACAGATCAACCCCTCTTGTTTTTGGTCTGCCGTTCAGTTTTTTCTGGGTGATCGTTTGGGTGTTGATCGCTTTTACGGCGGTACTCGTTCTTTATTTTGTCGATCCGGATCATAAAAAAAACGGGGAGGAATAGCTCATGCAGGACTGGCAAATCGCCCTGGTCATGATGATCGGTTATTTGGTGATTGCTCTCGTTATAGGCATGATGGCAGGATTGGGTCGGGGCGGCTCCATTAGTGAATATGCCGTGGCAGGCAGGACTTTAGGCTTTGTCGTGACAGCCTTTTTAATGGGCGGCGCCGTTTTTAGCGCTTTTTCCTTTCTCGGTGCCCCAGGGTGGGCGTTTACACAAGGAGCGCCGGCGTTTTATATTATCGTCTATGTCGCCTTTGGTATTTTCCCATGGTATTTTATTGGCCCAAAAATAGGGAAAATTGGCAAAAAATTAAACCTGTTTACGGTTTCAGATTTTCTCAATGGGCGATTTCAAAACAAGGCCCTGCCCATTTTGGTCGGGATTCTATCATTGCTGGCTTTTATCCAATATTTAGCGACACAAATGAAAGGCATGGCGTACATTTTCAATATGATGACGGAAGGGGCCGTTCCGTTTTGGCTGGGTGCGCTCATTGCCTACGGCATCGTGGTCATTTATGTGGCCACGGGCGGTATTCGTGCCGCCGCTTGGTCAGATGTTTTTCAGGGTGCGGTGATGGTCGTCATTGCCTGGGTGATTGGCATTGTGGTGGTGTATCAGCTGCATGGCGGAATCGGAGCGATGTTTACGGCCATCAACGAAGCCAACCCGGGTTTTCTGGAGATCGGTCATGAAGGGTCCACCATGTCCGCGACGGCCTATACAACCTCCATCCTCGTTTCCGCCATTGGCTTGTTGATTTGGCCCCATTTGTTTTCAAGGTCTTTTTCATCACAACCGATCACCATTAAAAGAACGGTGCTGATCTATCCTTTGTTTGCTCTGTTTCTGTTTCCTTTGCTTTTGGGTGGATTTTCGGCCGTTGGGGTGGTTCCCGTCGATGCGGTTGAAGCGGACGAAATTTTGCCTTATTTGGTGAGTACCGTGATGAATTTGCCGGGTTGGCTGTATGGTCTCGTCGGCGCCGGTGCCCTGGCTGCGGCCATGTCTTCCGCCGATGCGATCACGCACAGTGCGGCGCTTGAATTTACAAACGGGGTTGTCAAAACGACGCGGAAATCGTTAAAAGAAGATAAAATCCTATTGCTCATGAGGGTGGCCGTGATTGTCATCGGAGCCCTGGCTTATTTTGTCACTATTTTCGGGGGTCAGGGATTGATCGCTCTCCTGCTTGGTGCTTACGGGGCGATCGTTCAATTTGCACCTGGCATATACAGTGCACTATACTGGAAGAGAGCGACGGCACCTGGGGTCATCTCCGGTTTGCTGGTCGGTACAGGCATTAACTACTATTATTCTCTTGCCGCTTCTTCAACACCTTTTGATATTCACGCAGGCATTGTCGGGCTCATTTTCAATCTGATTGTGCTCATCGTGGTCAGCTATCTCACCAAACCTCAGCCTGAGGAAATGGCCCGCGCTTACGTGGATGCGCATTAGGACGAAGAGAATTGGCAAGTGGCTGACCCGGTGCCATCATGCACAGGCTCCATCATTAGCTGGGAAAGGGGATCAGGGATGGATTTTAGTTTGACGGAAGAGCAGCTCATGGTCCGCAAAATGGTGCGGGACTTTGTGGACAAAGAAATTATCCCTTATATCAAAGAATGGGATGAAAAAGGCGAGTTTAACCAGGGCATATTAAAACGTTTGGCCGAATTGGATTTAATGGGGGTCTGTATCCCCGAAAAATACGGCGGGAGCGGGATGGATTACAATACGCTGGCCATCGTTTGTGAGGAACTTGAACGCGGGGATACCGCATTTCGGACGGCGGTGTCCGTACATACCGGGTTAAACAGTCTGACTTTGCTGCAATGGGGCACGGAAGCACAGAAGCAAAAATTCCTGGTGCCTCAGGCCAAAGGTGAAAAAATCGGCGCATTCGGTTTGACCGAACCGGATGCCGGTTCAGATGTCGCCGGCATCAAATCAACAGCCGTGAAAGAAGGCGATCACTACATTCTAAACGGTTCCAAAACATGGATTTCTTTATGTGATGTCGCCGATCATTTTATCGTATTTGCCTACACGGATAAAAGCAAAAAACATCAGGGCATTTCCGCCTTCATCGTTGAACGGGACAGGGCGGGATTTTCTTCGAAGGCGATCAAAGGCAAACACGGCATCCGGGCCGGCAATACGGGGGAAATTTTTTTCGATCACGTCAAAATCCCTCAAGAAAACTTGCTCGGAGAAGAAGGGGAAGGATTTAAGATCGCCATGTCTGCCTTGGACAACGGGAGATTTACCGTTGCGGCCGGCGCTTGCGGAATCATGATGGCCTGTTTGGAAGAAAGTGTGAAATATTGTCATGAACGGAAAACGTTCGGCAAAGAAATCGGCAGGCACCAGTTGGTTCAACAAATGATTGCCAACATGGAGGCCAAACTGCAAATGGCCAGGCTGCTCGTCTATCGAGCGGGATGGCTTAAGAATCAAGGCAAAAGAAATACGCGGGAAACGTCTCTGGCCAAATGGCAGGCCTGCAATTTCGCCAACGAAGCGGCCAATGACGCCGTTCAAATTCACGGCGCATACGGTTATTCTAACGAATATCCGGTCGAACGGCATTTGAGAAACTCTAAAGCACCCGTCATTTATGAAGGCACCCGCGAAATCCATACACTCATGCAAGCGGAGTATGTCCTTGGCTATCGCCAGGATAAACCGTTGCGGTGCATGTTGCCCGCCTGGCCTTTTACAGAGGAGTCCATTTGAAAAAGTCTCCCTTCCAATTGTCTCAGTTATTGAATGAAATGAAAAGGTCTCATTCGATGGCCCCTTCACAATGGTTACAAGCGGGATAGACGATTTCTTTCAGTGGAAATGTCTATCCTTTTTTTATACAATTGCCTTCATTGACAAAATTGTTTGAAGAGACTATATTCAGTATACAGGATTTGGTTTTACATATTGTCCAAATGTCAAAATATTTATACAAATATCATCACCGTTAAGCTGGAAGTTCAATGACCGTTAAGCTGAGACGGAAGCTCAATTTTTGAGCAAATCATCAGGGGAAGGAGGGAGGAGAGGTCCGTTGAAAAAATATCGTGTGCCAGCACTGGAAAAAGCGATCGCCATCCTGGACTTAGTGGCTTCGGCGGAACGGGCGTATACGGTGACGGGGATTCATAAGCAATTAAACATCTCTAAATCAACGGTTTTTGCCATTTTGAACGTGTTAGAAAGCCATGATTTTGTCAGAAAGGACGAAAAAGGCAGTTATACGATCGGTTTGAGATTGTATCAACTGGGGATGGCTTACATTTCCAATAATGATATGATTAAAATTGCCCGGCCTCATTTAAAGGCATTGATGCACAAAACCGGTTTTACCGTTCATTTGGGGATTTTGGATGAAGGGGAAATTTTATATGTGGACAAGGTTGAACCAGATTCGTTTATTAAATTTTCTACATTTCCCGGCATGCGCTCCCCCATACATATCAGTAGTTTAGGTAAAGCCATTGCCGCATTTCTGGAGGAGGATCAACTGAATCGAATTGTAGCGGAGAAAGGTTTGGGAAAATACACGCCTCACACACTGACAGACCCCCGGAAGTTTAAGCAATCTTTAGAGGAGATTCGTCAAAACGGTTATGCGCTGGAAGACGAAGAAGGCGAGATCGGTGTCCGCTGTATTGGCGCTCCCGTATTTCAAGATGAAAGCGGGCATGCTTCGGCGGCGGTGAGCATCGTCGGCCATACATCAACGTTAACGCCTGATAAGTTTGCCATGTTGGGCCGGATGGTCAAGTCAACGGCAAAAGACATATCCAAGGAGATGGTGATGGGCGGTTCAGCCAGGAGCCGGCCGTTCAGCAACATTTCGAGAGCATAACGATTTTGATCAGGTTTTATTTACTGTCCACCTGTCACCACGCCGCTTGCCTAGATAAAAGTTTTTTATTTCTGTAAATTCAATATCGATTATATATTGACACCTTTACAAATAGGGTGTATATTAAAATCGCTTTCAGTATACGGACCTTTGTTCTCTGTAGAGAACAGGATGTTTTTATAACGCGTTTTTATAAATGGAGGTGCACCATAGAGGCGCGAATCGCCATAAACTGTTCAGAAATGGGGATGATGATGAACAAACAAATCAAAGGCATTTTTCCGATCGTTGCCACGCCTTTTACCGACGAAGGGGATGTCGATGAAGACAGTTTTCAACAATTGGTGCGTCATTTAGTGGGCACGGGAGTGAATGGATTAACCCTTTTTGGCATAGCGTCTGAGTTTTATAAACTCGCGGATGAAGAGAAGCTCCGCTTGCAAACGATTTTATTGTCCGAGACTGGGAAACATGCCGACGTAGTGGGCATGATTTCGATTACCGACCACGCCCGGGAACTGGCTGTCCAGCGGGCAGTCAAGGCTGAGCAAATGGGCGCAGATTCGTTAATGTTACTACCCCCATTCTTTCTAAGTCCATCGAGGGAGGCCATCATCGCTCACATTGAAGCGGTTGCTTCGGCCGTGAAGATTCCGATCGTTGTTCAGTATGCCCCCAATCAGACAGGGGTGCGGATTCCTGCCGATACCTTTATACATATTAACGAGAGACATGATCACGTTCAATTTGTGAAAACGGAAACACAGCCTCCCGGCCGGTATATCAGCCAGCTTGTTGAAGGTTCCGCTGGTCGCTTAAGTGCACTGATCGGTTACGCAGGCATCCAAATGCCCGATGCATTCAAACGCGGCGCGTGCGGTGTTCAGCCTGGATGTTCGTTCAGCGAAATATACGTGCAATTATATCAATGGCATTCATCCGGTCAAATGGACTTATTCCATGACCTGTTTCAGCGGCTGCTTCCCTACATCTCTTATTGGATGCAGGGCAGCGAAATCATTATTAAGGCGGAAAAAACCATTTTAAAGAAACGTGGGATCATCGCCAGTGATTATTGTCGACAGCCCGCATATACCCTGGATTCGATAGAAATGGAGATGATCGAGGCATTTTTAAATACATTTAGCAGTTATTTGCGAATGTGAAATCATTCAGGGGAGGAGATGTCGTGCCGACATTTGCGAATTCAACAAAGTTATATGAGACCTCTCAAAATTATCTGGCAGCAGGCGTATCCAGCAACCTCAGGCTGGCGATGAAACCGGTGCCCATATTTGTGAAAGAGGCTGAAGGTTCACGTATGGTTGATGTGGACGGTCAGACATACATTGATTATATTTTGGCCTACGGACCGCAAATTTTGGGCCATTCTCACCCGGTCATTGTCGAGGCGGTCACCCGCCAGGTCCAAAGAGGGCAAACTTACGGTGCGCAGCACGAGGGGGAAATTGAGCTGGCCGAACTCATTACCCGCTATGTCCCCTGCGCTGAACGTGTCAGTTTCAGCAGCACTGGTTCGGAAGCCGTCCAACTGGCTCTAAGGTTGTCCAGAGCATACACCGGCCGTCAAAAAATCATCCGATTTGACGGTCACTTTCACGGATGGATGGATACCATTTCAACCGCATTTACAAGCGGTGCGGACAAAGCGAAATATGACCAGCCGGAGGTGAGGCCGGCCACCGCCGGACAGAGTGAAAATGCTTTGCGGGATTTGATCGTTTTGCCTTGGAATGACTTGCAGGCGCTGGAACGTGTGTTGGCAGAAGAAGGTGATACCATTGCAGGCATTATTACGGAACCGATCATGTGTAACAATGGCTGTATCCCGCCCCGGCCCGGATATTTAGAAAGATTAAGAGAGTTGGCCACCCATTACGGCATCGTTTTAATATTTGATGAAGTGATTACCGGGTTTCGTTTAGGTTTGGGAGGAGCCCAAGAGAAACTGAACGTGATCCCCGATCTAGTCACTTTGGGAAAAGCCGTTGCCGGCGGTTTGCCGTTAAGTGTTGTCGGAGGCAAAAAAGAAATCATGGATTTGGTGGCCACGAATCAGGTCTTTCATATGGGCACGTTAAACGGCAATCCTTTGTCTGTGTCAGCGGCGATCGCTTCCATCAACTATTTGGCGCAAGACAACGGTCAAATGTATGAACAGTTGGCAGCATTAACTGACAGACTGACCTCAGGCATGCGAATGCTGGCTGAACAATATGATTTGCCATTACGGATTCATCAGCATGGCCCTGTCTTCCATACCATGTTTGCCAGGGGGCAGGTTGATCAATTCTATCAATTCCAACAAAGAGACGTCTCCTTATTCAATCAATTGGCTCAGCGATTATTGGAAGAAGGCATCGCTGTCAGACCGAGCGGTTTATGGTATGTTTCAACCGCTCACACGGCTGAAGATATAGATGAAACATTGG
>CALBTX010000194.1 GCA_937967685.1 uncultured Bacillaceae bacterium
GCTGCCGGGCGCATAGAAAAGCAGCCTGCCGCATAGGCGGTGAGGCTGCTTTTTTGTATTGTCTATTTTTGTGTTGTTATTTTTGTTTTGTCAGTTTGTTTAGTCTATCTTTGCTAAGTCTATTTTAGTTTAGTTTAATTTTAGTTTAGTTTAATTTTAGATTATTTTTATTTTGTCCATTTTTTGCCTTGATTTGGCTGCCACAGCCGTTGGTCAATGATTTTCGTTTGGTATGTTTGAATGTCATTGTGATCTATGTTTATATGTCATATTTTGCTTGCCGGCTTAAGACGTAGACGGCAGCCGGCATAAAGCTGAGTACCATAATGATCACCTGGAGGGCGTGGTGGTTCAGCCAAGTATAAGTGATCATGAGCAAGATAAAGAAGGCCAGGCGTCCCAAACATAACGTAAATTCTCGGTAGACGAGCAGTTCCATCATTGTGGTCAATGGATTCGCAGATGATCGTTGTACTTGTCGGTGAATGATGTCAAATTGACGGGTGAATGAAGGGATCCAGAACATGGGCAAGGAAACCGAAATAACGGCATTAAATATAATAAAAATGAATGGAGCAGGGACGAGTAAAGTGACAGTAACGACGGTTGTAAAAATAATGCCTAAAGTTGCGATCATTTCATGATGGGATTTCAGCATGGATTTGCCCAGAAAAAAATAAGTGAGAATACTTAGCAGCGCAAACAGCGTATTCCATTCCCCGACATCCCATTCATTTTGAACAAACAGATAGACAAAAATACTTAGGGACATGTTAACAAAAGCAAAGAAAAAACCGAAGGAGGCGGCTGAAAAGCCCACCCAACTCATATTTTTATCGACCGGGACAAAAAAACGCCTCCGCTGAAACGGATAAGGGATTTTTACTCGGGGGGTGGCCAGGCTAAAAACTGCCTGTACAGTGACAATGCTCACCGCGGCTAGAAAAGCCAGATCGTAACCTTTCCAGTATATCAGCCAGCCGGCCAACGGAGGAGTGAGCAATTGGGCACTCCCGCTGATCATATATTGTAAACTGAATATTCTTGGCACTTGCTTCTGTTCGGCGAACCATAACGAATAGAAATTAAGACCGGCAAAAAACAGACCGACGTATAATCCGTTCAACAGACCAGCGATGCCGATCGCCGCAAGCGATTGAAAACTCATCCAGATCAACGAGGAATACAAGATGAGAGCGACAACGGCTGAACCAAGAAAATTCATGCGGCTTCCCGCTCGATGTATAAGATGGGCACCGATCAGAAAACCTACAAAAGTAAACAAAAATGAACAGAGTTGAAACCAGCCGAGCGTGATCAGATTATCATGATGTTTCCAAATGTAAATGTTAAAGAAAATGGTTGAAAAAGAATAGGCCACCGAAAAGATAGAATATGAACAAAAAACAGCAAATAAAGGAAAATTCATTCTCTCACTCCCTGCTTGTACAAATATATGTGCGCTATCCGCTTTCATGCTTTGTCATCAAAAGTAAACCAATGTAAACATTTTTTCGTGCGTTTAAAAAGGGGCAAATATGGTATAGTAATTCTTAATATTCGATTAAATCGGGTCAGTAAGCATACACTGGAGAAGAGGATATTTCATAAGCAGGAGAGGTGTCAGCAGGTGGCTGAAGCGTTCACACACTGGTGGGCTGATCTGATCAACAGTCAATATACGGAAATTACTGTGCGCCTTTTTTTAGCTGCCTTACTGGGCGGTTTAGTCGGTTTAGAAAGGGAACAAAGCAATCGTCCCGCAGGTTTCCGGACTCATATTTTGGTTTGCGTCGGCTCCGCCTTAATCATGCTCATCTCCATGTATGGCTTTGAAGATTTTATTGCCCAGCACAAGGGAAGAGTTGTTGCGGACCCCGCACGACTGGCGGCGCAGGTGGTCAGTGGAATCGGCTTTTTGGGAGCCGGAACGATTCTCGTTCACGGTTTTGCGGTTAGAGGATTAACGACAGCGGCTTCCCTTTGGGTGGTCGCCGGCATTGGTCTGGCCCTTGGGGCCGGGTTTTATTACGGTGCCTTATTGGCCACCGGACTCGTGCTCTTGAGCCTCATTGTTCTCAATCGTTTGGACCATTATATTATTCGGCGTGGGAGCGGCTGGCATACGCTGCGCCTTAAAGTGCGCGACACGCCGGGAATGCTGGGCAAAATTACGACACAACTCGGTGAACATGGTGTGGACATACAGCAGCTTTCCATTCGGGAAGATGCCGATCAGGAGGAAGGCGTCGTTCAACTGCACGTCGTCATTCAACGTCCTGAGCAGACGTCTTTTCCTTTGCTCATCGAACATTTGAGCGTATTGGATGGCGTGCATGAGGTGATCTCCGATGCAAAAATGTCAGATGCAAAAATGGATGAATAAATACCACAATTCGCCGGAAAATATAACAGTACATCTTGCACAATTGGCAGAAAAAAAGTATACTTTAATTAAAGTCAAAGATAGTCAAAGTCAGAACGAAAGAGGCTGCAGCGCCTTCATCGCGACTGAGGGATGCAGATGGAGTTGAAGGTGAAGATGAAAAACATATCGGACGTCATTGAACAACATCTAAAACTCATCCTAGCCAAGAGCAAAAAAGGATACATTGAGATTCAGAGAAGTGAATTGGCCGAACATTTTCAATGCGTGCCCTCTCAAATCAATTACGTGATCAACACCCGTTTCACGGTGGAAAAAGGTTATATTGTCGAGAGCAAACGGGGAGGCGGGGGGTATATACGCATACGCAAAGTGCAGTTTGTAGGCAAAGAAAAGGTCATTCAGCAAATTTTAAATATGATTGAAGATGAGATTCCCCAAGCGGCGGCCGAAGGACTCATCGAGCGCATGTTGGACGCTTCTTTAATTACGGATCGGGAATCAAGGCTGATGAAAGCGGCGATTCAACGTGAAACGTTGCCTTTTGATGTTCAGCTTCGCGACCAATTGCGTGCCCGATTGTTGAAGGCGATGTTAATCTCTTTGATGTATAAAGACTAAAGAGGAGGTCGAAAATGATTTGTCAAGAATGCGGAGAACGGCAAGCCACCTTACATTTTACAAAAATTATTAACGGCGAAAAAGCCGAATTTCACATTTGTGAAACGTGTGCCAAAGAAAAAGGGGAAGTATTGCCCGGCATGAACAACAGTTTTTCCATCCATAATTTGTTGTCCGGCTTATTAAACATTGAGCCGTCCGGGGAAAAAATGGGCCGCCAGTATGCCGGTTCCTTACGCTGCCCCAATTGCGGGCTCACTTACTCCCAGTTTTCTTCCAGCGGACGTTTTGGCTGTGCGGTTTGTTACCAGACTTTCGGGGAACGTTTGGATCCTTTGTTTAGCAAAATACACAGCGGGAATGTGAGCCACAATGGCAAAATTCCCCATCGCTCTGGAACCCGCTTGAAAATAAAACGTAAACTACAATCGAGGAAAGAAGAACTTCAAAAGGCGGTCATGAATGAGGAGTTTGAATTAGCGGCCCGTCTGAGAGACGAGATTCGCGAATTGGAAAGTGAATTGTCGGGTGAATAGTCCAGAACGGCCAGGAGGTGTATAGATGACTTTCAGACGTTTCTTGCAACAGGCTCTCAGCGATTGGATGAAGGGCGGGGGGGCTGAGGCGGACATCGTCATTTCCAGCCGCATCCGCTTGGCGCGTAATTTAAATGCCCTCCCCTTCCCTTTAATTGCGACAGAGGAACAGCTGCAACAAGTGACAGAGCAAGTGGAGCGCATATTGGCCAGTCACCGTGAGCTACCGGGACTGGGAAGATTGGAACTATTGCATATGAACCAGATGAAGGCATTGGAGAAAAAAGTTTTGGTTGAAAAGCATCTGATCAGTCCGGCGCTGGCGGAAGAATCAAGAGCGGGAGCGGTCATTTTAAGCGAGAATGAATCGCTCAGCATCATGTTGAATGAAGAGGATCACATCCGCATTCAATGTTTGTTCCCCGGGTTCCAGCTCCAAGACGCCTGGCATCAAGCCAACAGCATTGACGACTGGTTTGATCGGAACCTGGATTATGCATTCGATGAGAAAAGGGGATACTTAACAAGCTGTCCGACCAATGTCGGCACTGGTTTAAGGGCATCGGTCATGATGCATTTGCCTGCCTTGGTCATGAGCGGGCAAATCAACCGAATTTTTCCGGCGATCAACCAGCTTGGTCTTGTCGTTCGGGGTATTTATGGGGAAGGCAGCGAATCAATTGGCAATATATTTCAGGTTTCCAACCAGATTACGCTGGGCCGTTCTGAAACCGAAATTATAGACGATCTGGCCAACGTTGCCAAACAATTGATCGAACAAGAACGCAAAGCGCGCCATTCCATATTGGAAACTTCCCGGCTCAAAGTGGAAGACAAAATTCTCCGCTCGTACGGTATTCTGGCCAATGCCAGAATCATCGAGTCCAAAGAGGCGATGCAGCGCCTGTCTGACGTCCGGCTGGGCATTGATTTGGGTTTGATTCAAGGTGTTTCGTCAAACATATTAAATGAATTGATTGTCCTGACCCAGCCCGGATTTTTGCAGCAATATGCCGGAGAGCTGTTGTCGCCGGAAAAACGAGATGAAAGGCGAGCCAAATTGATTCGCGAACGGTTATTGTCCGAAAACAATGCTTAAGGCATTGACGGCGTGTATTTGGAGCCATAGAAAAATTTTTGGAGGTGTATGTTGATGATGTTTGGACGGTTAACAGAACGTGCTCAAAAAGTATTGGCGTTGTCCCAGGAAGAAGCGATGCGTTTAGGACATAGCAATATCGGTACTGAACATATTTTGCTCGGTTTGATTCGGGAAGGGGAAGGCATTGCTGCTAAGGCCTTGCAAGCGTTAAATTTGGATATGGAAAAAATTAGGAAAGAGGTAGAAACATTAATCGGCAAAGGGACTCAAGTGACTCAAAATATGCATTATACGCCCAGGGCCAAAAAGGTGATTGAGCTTTCCATGGATGAAGCTCGCAAACTGGGTCATACTTACGTCGGCACAGAGCATGTCTTGCTCGGTTTAATTCGCGAGGGTGAAGGGGTTGCCGCCCGAGTATTAAACAATTTGGGCGTCAGTTTAAATAAAGCGAGACAACAAGTGCTGCAACTGTTAGGGTCCACCGAGTCGATTTCTTCCAACCACCACGGCGGTTCGTCCGGTTCGGCCAACACGCCGACGCTGGACAGCTTGGCCCGTGATTTAACGGCGATTGCCAAAGAAGATGATCTCGACCCTGTTATCGGCCGCACAAAAGAAATTGAGCGAGTCATTCAAGTGTTGAGCCGCAGAACTAAAAACAACCCGGTGCTCATCGGCGAACCCGGTGTCGGTAAAACGGCGATTGCCGAAGGATTGGCTCAAAAAATTGTCCAAAATGAAATTCCGGAAACGCTGCGCGGCAAACGGGTGATGACGCTCGATATGGGAACGGTTGTGGCCGGGACGAAATACAGGGGTGAATTTGAAGATCGGTTGAAAAAAGTGATGGATGAAATACGCCAGGCCGGCAATGTCATCCTGTTTATCGATGAACTGCATACGTTGATCGGCGCCGGAGGAGCCGAAGGGGCGATAGATGCTTCCAACATTTTAAAACCGGCTTTGGCCAGAGGTGAATTGCAATGTATCGGGGCGACCACTTTGGATGAATACCGCAAGTATATCGAAAAAGATGCCGCTTTAGAACGGCGTTTCCAGCCGATTACCGTCGATCCCCCCTCCGTTGAAGAAGCGATCCTCATTCTCAAGGGCCTCAGGGATCGTTATGAAGCGCATCATCGGGTCAAAATCACGGATGAAGCCATCGAAGCGGCCGTCAAACTGTCTGACCGGTATATTACCGACCGCTTCTTACCGGATAAAGCGATTGATTTGATTGACGAGTCCGCTTCCAAAGTGCGCTTGAAATCTTATACCGTTCCGCCCAACTTGAAAGAACTCGAACAAAAGCTGGATGAGATCAGGAAAGAAAAAGACGCCGCTGTGCAAAGTCAAGAGTTCGAAAAAGCGGCCTCCTTGAGAGATTCGGAACAAAAACTGCGTGAAGAAGTTGAAAAAACGAAAAACGACTGGAAGGCGCGCCAAGGAAAAACCGATTCCGAGGTCAATGTTGAAGATATCGCCGATGTTGTTTCCAGCTGGACCGGCATACCGGTCAAGCAAATGACAGAAGAAGAAACCGAGCGTTTGTTGAAAATGGAAGAAATCTTGCATAAACGGGTCATCGGTCAGAATGAGGCGGTCAAGGCGATCTCCAGGGCGATTCGCAGAGCCAGATCCGGTTTGAAAGATCCGAAAAGACCGATTGGTTCATTTATCTTCCTGGGTCCGACAGGGGTCGGCAAGACGGAGCTGGCCCGCGCGGTGGCCGAAAGTTTATTCGGGGATGAAAATGCGACGATCCGCATCGATATGTCCGAATATATGGAGAAACATGCCGTATCTCGCTTGGTCGGTTCCCCTCCGGGCTATGTCGGCTTTGAAGAAGGGGGCCAATTAACGGAAAAAGTTCGCCGTAAACCTTACTCCGTCATTTTGTTGGATGAAATTGAAAAGGCGCATCCGGATGTGTTCAATATTCTCCTGCAGGTGTTAGAGGACGGCAGGCTGACCGATTCGAAAGGAAGGACGGTTGACTTCCGCAATACGGTTGTCATCATGACGTCTAATGTCGGCGCCGAAATGCTGAAGAAAGGCTCTTCCCTAGGCTTTCAAACTCCGGGGTCCGAACGGAGTTACGAGAATATGAAAGAAAAGGTTATGGGTGAGCTGAAACGGACATTTCGCCCTGAATTTTTGAATCGCATCGACGAAGTCATCGTTTTCCACTCGCTGGAAGAAGAACATTTGTTGGAAATCGTGCGCCTCATGGCCAGCGACTTGCAAAAACGGTTGAAAGAACAGGAAGTCGACTTTTCTTTGACCGACGCCGCTTTGCGCCACATTGTCCGCGAAGGGTATGATCCTCAGTACGGTGCCAGACCTTTGCGCCGGGCCTTGCAGCGCATTGTGGAAGACCGTTTGAGCGAGGAGCTGTTGCAGGGCCATATCGGCAAAGGGGATCACGTCGTCATTGATGAAGAAAACGGACAATTGACCGTGAAAAAACAAGCATCGGTTCATTAAACCGATGGAGAGTGGCGTCAAACCGTTGTGCATTGACGTCGGCAGGAGAAACCAGCGGGTGAGGTGTGATGATTGTGGCAAAAAGAAAAACGGTGTTTATTTGTCAACATTGCGGCTATGAGTCTCCCAAATGGATGGGGAAATGCCCGGGATGCTCACAATGGAACGCGTTGGTCGAAGAACGAACGAATCCTACCCCACGACGCACACAGTCGTGGGGTCGAGCTTTGGATAGGGCGCAATCCGTTTCGATTATCGACATTGAAGCATTGGACGAACCTCGCATTCTGACAGGCATGGCCGAATTTGACCGGGTCTTGGGGGGAGGCATCGTCCCCGGCTCACTCGTTCTGGTTGGAGGAGATCCGGGCATCGGGAAATCGACGTTGTTATTGCAAATAAGTGGCATATTGAGCGAAAAAAAACATAAAGTGTTATATGTTTCCGGAGAAGAATCGATCAGACAGATGAAAATGAGGGCAGACCGGATAGGGATTACCTCTCCAGAATTGATGGTCTTGGCTGAAACAGCTGTCGATGAAATTGAAGAACAGATCGAGCGTGAGCAACCGGCCGTTGTCATCATCGATTCGATTCAAACGGTGGCCCATCCCGAAGTGACGTCTGCACCGGGCAGTGTAGCCCAAGTGAGGGAATGTACGGCCGCTTTTATGAATCTGGCCAAAACAAAAGGGGTGGCCGTATTTTTAGTCGGTCACGTCACGAAAGAAGGTGTCATCGCCGGGCCGCGCATGTTGGAACATATGGTCGATGCGGTCATTTACTTTGAGGGAGAAAGACATCATGCCTATCGTGTGTTGCGCTCAGTGAAGAACCGTTTCGGCTCGACCAATGAAATGGGTATTTTTGAAATGAAAGAAGCGGGTTTGGAAGAAGTCATCAACCCTTCCGAACTATTTTTGGAGGAGAGGGCCGGGGGAAATGCCGGGTCCATTGTTTTGGCCAGTTTGGAAGGAACCCGTCCCGTTTTGGTCGAATTACAAGCATTAGTCACGCCGACCAGCTTTGGCATGCCGAGACGTATGGCGACAGGTGTGGATCATCATCGCGTTTCCCTCATTTTGGCCGTTTTGGAAAAAAGGATCGGGCTTTTGCTTCAAAATCAGGATGCGTACGTGAATGTTGCTGGTGGTTTCAAATTGGATGAACCCGCCATTGATTTGGCGATTGCTGTCAGCATCGCCTCCAGCTTCCGTGAAAAACCGACCGATCCGCATGACGTGGTTATTGGAGAGATCGGCTTGACCGGTGAAGTGCGCGGCGTTTCCCGAATCGAACAACGCGTCCATGAAGCTCACAAACTCGGATTCAAACGGATCATTCTTCCCCAGAAAAATGCGGCGGGACTCAAGGCTCCGCCAGGCATTGCCATCATCGGCGTGTCATCGGTGAAAGAAGCCATTGAGGTGACATTGGAGGGCAGTTCGCTATGGCCGAGTCAAAAGAAAGAGATCAAATGAGCGAGGTTTTGCGGTTTATCGCCCCGGGAACACCGCTTAGAGAAGGGTTGGAAAACGTATTGCGTGCCAAAACCGGGGCATTAATTGTTGTTGGCTATTCCAAAGAAATGATGGAACTGGTTGACGGCGGTTTTTCCATCAACTGCGCCTTGACGCCGGCTTACTTGTATGAGCTGGCGAAAATGGACGGGTCTATTATTTTAAGCGATGACGGCAAGCGCATTTTATTGGCCAATGCCCAGCTTGTTCCCGATTCGTCCATTCCTTCCAGTGAAACGGGCATTCGCCACCGGACGGCGGAGAGAGTGGCGAAACAGACCGGTCACCTTGTCATTTCCATTTCCCAACGCAGAAATGTAATCACGCTATACCAAGGGTATTTTCGTTATGCTTTACGGGATATTGGCGTGATTTTAACAAAAGCCAATCAAGCGATTCAAACTTTGGAAAAATACAAATCAGTATTGGATCAATCGTTAACCAATCTAGGGGCTTTGGAATTTGAAGAATTGGTTACGCTGCAGGAAGTGTCTGTCGTTATTCATCGCATCGAAATGGTCTTAAGAATTAAAGAAGAAATCAATCGCTATATTCATGAATTGGGCACCGAAGGCCGCTTGGTCAGTATGCAATTGGAAGAACTGGTGGCCGGTATTGAAGAGGAAACCGATCTGTTGATCAAAGATTATTGCCGGGATCCGGAGGCGGATACTTCACACATTTTGGCCGAACTGAAAAAGCTGTCCGCAGACGAATTGATGGTTAAGAACAATATTGTCAAAATATTAGGCTACCCCGCCCATATTAATGTGCAAGAAGAAGTCGTTTCACCGCGAGGTTACCGTATTTTAAACAAAATACCCCGTCTCCCTTCTTCTGTTGTTCTTAATTTAGTCGCTCAATTTGAAGCATTACCCAATGTGATGATGGCCACGATCGAAGAATTGGATGAAGTGGAAGGTGTCGGTGAAGTCAGAGCGCGGACGATCAAAGACGGTCTGATGAAAATACAGGAACAGATGTTTATCGACCGTCATATTTAGGACCATGGTTACACGTCGCAAGGTTGAGGTGGGTCACATTTTTTTCATTCATAATAAGAAGGATGGCAAAGAAGGGGGGCGGTAGAAAACATGATGATTACGAAAGGGATTCCCAGTTTGTTTACGCTCGGAAACTTATTTCTGGGCATGTTAGCCATCATTTTAATGGTGCAAGAGGAACCGCATTATTTGGATTATGCGGCGATATTGATTATTGTCGGCATGTTATTGGACGGCCTGGATGGAAGGATGGCCCGGATGCTGAACGCGGCGAGTGAATTCGGCAAGGAACTGGATTCATTGTGCGATATTGTCTCATTTGGGGTGGCGCCAGCTTTGCTCATGTACTTCATTGCTCTGCAAGATCTGGGCGTGTGGGGGGTTATCATGACGGTTATTTTTCCAATTTGCGGTGCTTTAAGGTTGGCCAGATTCAGCGTTAAACCTGGCATCCCGGGTTTTTTCGTCGGCTTGCCCATCACGGCGGCGGGCGGTATTTTGGCCACGTTTGCCTTATATGCAGAAGTTTTCCCACCTTATGCACTGCCTGCGGGTATGATGCTCCTAGCCTTTTTGATGGTCAGCCGGGCCAAATACCCTAATTTCAAAAAAGTGGGTGTTCCCCGGGCAGCCTTTTGGATCACGCCACTGGTCATCGGCGGGGTTGCTCTTTTAGCATACCGTTTTCCTTCCGAGTTTCCGAAGATCGTTTTTATTCCGTTAGTTTTATATGCCTTTTATGGAGTCAAGAAAAGCGTGCAGGGGGCTTTGCGCAAAAAACGCATGGAAAAGAGAGAAAAGAAAGTCAACTCATGAAGTGGGACTTTTTTGCTAAATTGTATTGACGAATATTTGCAGAGTATGCTATCATACTAAGTTTATTTGACAAAAAGAAGATATTTGTGCTAAGCTCAAGCTAAATATACAAAATATTTGCCCAAAACTTCAGAATACTTCCAGCGCCAGATGGGCATTTTTTTCGCCGCCAATGAAAATGTGATGTTTCATTTGACAAAAATTGGTCCATACTTTGGAAAGGAGGTGATTGTTAAGTGTTAAGGAGAATGATACAGCTTCTCTTTGTCATTGCCGGAGCTGTGCTGGGCTACCATTTTGGTGCCAACGTGATTAACGCCGTCAATACATTGCTCAATTTGGGCATCCAGGAATCATTTATCATGGCGGAAAATACGCTGTATGCTATCATTTATGCGGTATTTGGGGGACTTGTCTTTTTTTTCATTACTTTATTTTCGGCCGATCCCATCGTCAATTTGGTGCGTTGGGGAGAAGAAAGATTAATGAAAATACCGGTGGCTGACATATTTTTTGGCGTAATGGGTTTAATCATCGGCTTGCTGATTGCTTTGCTTCTCGGCTTTCCGTTTCAAGCCATCCCCGTGGTCGATCAGATTCTGCCGGTTTTTCTGGCCTTTTTCCTCGGTTATTTCGGCTTTCGGATCGGATTTAAGAAGCGCGATGAAATGTTGACCTTTTTTACTCGCAGCGGAAAATTTGGCAGGGAGAAGCGCATTGATGAGAGCGGGGGAGGAGAACATAAGATTTTAGATACGAGCGTGATTATCGACGGTCGGATCGCCGACATTTGCAAAACGGGTTTTCTGGAAGGAACGATCGTCATTCCCGGTTTTGTTTTGGAAGAGCTGCAGCATATTGCCGATTCTTCCGATGTACTCAAGCGCAACCGCGGTCGACGGGGCCTGGACATCCTTAACCGTATTCAGAAGGAACTGGCTGTCAAGGTGCACATCTATGAAGGCGATTTTGAAGAGATCCACGAGGTGGACAGCAAGCTGATTCGCTTGGCCAAAGTGCTGAACGGGAAAGTGGTGACGAACGATTTTAATTTGAATAAGGTGTGCGAGTTGCAAGGCGTGCCCGTATTAAATATTAACGATTTGGCTAATGCCGTCAAACCGGTGGTGCTCCCCGGAGAAGAATTAAATGTTCAGGTCATCAAAGACGGAAAGGAACACGGGCAAGGCGTCGCTTATTTGGACGACGGAACGATGATTGTTGTCGAAGGCGGACGGGAGTACATTGGCAAACAAATTGATGTGCTTGTCACAAGCGTGTTGCAAACATCGGCCGGAAGAATGATTTTCGCCAAACCGAAACTGCTGGAAAAGGCTTTATAATCATGTTATAGTTGATAGACCATGAGAGGCTGTTGAATGATCAACAGCCCTTTCTGTGTCTGGAGGGAAAGCATTTTGAGCTGGGCAGTGATCGTTTGTGCAGCGGGTCAAGGAAAACGGATGGGATTGGGAGAAAATAAACTGTTTATGGACTTGCATGGAAAACCTTTGCTCGTCCATACTTTGGAACAGTGGGAGGACATCCCGGAGATTGAGCATGCTATCATCGTGGTCCGAAAGGGAGAAGCCGAACGGGTTGAACGCATGCTGAACATTCATGCCTTAAAGCGAGCTTGGCAAGTCGTCGTCGGCGGCGAGGAAAGACAGGATAGCGTTTATCAGGGATTGTTGGCCTTGCAGGAGGCGCATCCTGACCATGTTTTAATTCATGATGGCGCCAGGCCCTTCGTCGCTGAGGCGCACATCCGGGCGCTGATGGATGCGGCCAACGACTATCCGGCTGCGATTTTAGGCATTCCGGTGCGGGATACGATCAAAGTCGTTTCCCCGACAGGGAAAGTGCAACAGACGCCGGAGCGGGCCGCCTTGTGGGCGGCGCAAACTCCGCAGATGTTTGTTTATGAGTCGATCTTTCATGCGCATGAGCACGCGCTTAAATCAGGAATTCGGGTGACGGATGACGCCGCTTTAATGGAGTATTTAGATTTGCCGGTTTACATTGTGGAAGGAAGTGCGCATAATATAAAATTGACAACACCGGAAGATGTTGAACTGGCCGAATTTTTATTACAGAGGAGACGAAATCAATGATGTTCCGCATTGGACAAGGTTTTGACGTGCATCAATGGGCTCCCGGACGCCCCCTGATCCTAGGCGGGGTGTTGATTCCGCATGATCAAGGTTTGCTTGGTCATTCCGATGCGGATGTTTTGTTGCACGCCATTAGCGATGCGCTTCTGGGAGCGATCGGGGAAGGGGATATCGGCAGACATTTTCCTGATACAGACCCGGCCTATAAAGACGCCGATTCGTACGCACTGCTTGGCCGGGTGTGGCAGATGGTACAGGATAAAGGGTATGCACTGGGAAATGTCGATGCCACCGTTATCGCCCAAAAACCTAAATTGGCAGCATACATCCCTTTGATGTGTGAAAAAGTGGCACACGCTTGTCAAGCAGAAGTCCATCAGGTTAATATAAAAGCGACGACAACGGAAACTTTGGGGTTTGTAGGCCGCCAGGAAGGAATTGCGGCGCAGGCAGCCGTTTTGTTATTAAAGCATAGCAGCCGTACTTAAGAGCGGCCAAACATAAAAGCATGTGTGTTGACTGGATCATGGGAAGGGAAGGTGAGTTGGATGAGCACTGAAGTACGCGTCCGTTACGCTCCCAGTCCGACCGGACATTTACATATCGGTAACGCCAGAACGGCTCTGTTTAATTATTTATTCGCCCGCAGCCAGGGAGGCAAATTCATCATTCGCATCGAAGATACGGACCGCCAGCGAAATATTGAAGGCGGTGATTTAAATCAGCTGAAATATTTGCAATGGTTGGGGATTGACTGGGATGAGAGCATAGATAAAGGCGGGGATTTCGGGCCATACCGTCAAAGCGAACGTTTGGATATATACGCTCAGTATTGGCAAAAGCTAATTGATGAAGGCAAGGCTTATCGATGCTACTGTACGGAAGAAGAACTTGAACAGGAACGTCAGGAACAGTTAGCCAGGGGGGAGATGCCCCGTTATTCAGGGAAGCACCGCCATTTAACCGAAAGGGAGCGGCAGGCGTTTGAAGCAGAAGGGCGCAAGCCGAGCATCCGTTTCAAAGTGCCGGAGAACCGTACCTATGCGTTTAATGATCTGGTGAAAGGTGAGGTCTCTTTTGATTCCGAAGGATTCGGTGATTTTGTCATTGTCAAAAAAGACGGGATGCCGACGTACAATTTCGCTGTGGTCATTGACGACCATTTGATGAAAATCTCCCATGTGCTGCGCGGGGATGACCATATTTCCAACACCCCCCGTCAGCTGATGATTTATGAGGCGTTCGGCTGGGAACCCCCCACCTTTGCACATATGACCTTGATCGTTAATGAGCAACGCAAAAAATTAAGCAAACGAGACGAGTCGATTATTCAATTTATTGAACAGTACGCAGAACTGGGGTACTTGCCCGAGGCACTGTTTAACTTCATCACGTTTTTGGGCTGGTCACCCGAAGGGGAGGAAGAAATTTTTTCCCGTGAAGAATTGATTGAACGGTTTGATCCGCAGCGTTTGTCCAAGAGTCCGGCTGTTTTTGACACGGAGAAACTGGCCTGGATGAACAATCATTACATCAAACAATTATCTACGGATGCGTTGGTTGACTTGGCCTTGCCTCACCTGCAAAAAGCGGGCTATTTTCCGCAAACGTTGACTGCGGAGCAGCGGAAGAGGGCCACTCAAATGATCTCTTTATACCAGGAGCAAATGCGCTACGGCGCCGAGATCGTCGAACTGGCTGCGCTCTTTTTTCAAGAGGAAGTCACCTACGATGATCAGGCGCAGGAGATTTTGGCCGAAGAACAGGTGCCGGAGGTGCTTAAGAGTTTCTATAACCACATTAAACCTTTGGAAGACTATGAGGCAGAAAAGATTAAAAAAGCGTTAAAACAAGTGCAAAAAGAAACAGGAGCCAAAGGGAGGAAACTGTTTATGCCGGTCAGGGTCGCCTGTACAGGTCAGGTTCATGGGCCCGATTTGAGCGCATCGCTGGCACTTTTGGGAAAAGAGACGGTGCTTTCGCGTCTTGAACGATTGTTGCCGGAGACATGAACCGGATTGGCCGTCGCGCATGATCATAGAGTATAAATGATATCCCGACAAAACGATGACAAGGAAAAGTACCTTCTGCAGAGATGTGCCAGAGAGAGCTGTCCAAGTTTCCGCACAGGAACAGGCTGGAAGCAGCTTACATCTCTCAGTTGGGAAATGCTCCTTGGAGTGTAAAGCCGAAGCGCACAGTAAGCTTTACCGGTCAGGCCGTTATCCTTAAGAGTGAAGCACAACGGGGAGTTTGTGCTTAAACAGAGTGGAACCGCGGAATTCATACCGTCTCTGTACCATGGTTGACCATGTGCAGAGGCGTTTTTTTTCATCTGCCGGGAAGGCTCTTGGATAAAGGGGGAAGGTTGATATGTCCATGTGGCAAATGATTAAAACTGATATCGAGGCCGTTTTTGACAGGGATCCTGCGGCCAGAAGCACGCTGGAAGTGATCATGACTTACTCCGGCCTGCATGCCATTTGGTTTCACCGCTTGGCACACGCTTTATATCGGCACAAATGGTTTTTTCTGGCCAGATGCATCTCTCAATTCAGCCGATTTTTAACCGGCATTGAAATTCACCCCGGGGCCAAAATCGGCAAAGGTTTGTTTATCGATCACGGCATGGGAGTCGTGATTGGTGAAACGTGTGAAATCGGTGATTACGTCACCATATATCAAGGGGTCACACTCGGAGGAACTGGAAAAGAGAAAGGGAAAAGGCACCCGACGATTGAAGATCATGTCTTGATCTCCACCGGGGCGAAGGTGCTGGGCTCGATCACTATTGGCAAATATTCCAAAGTGGGTGGCGGATCGGTCGTCTTGAAAGATGTTCCTCCCCATTCAACGGTTGTCGGCATTCCCGGAAGAGTCGTCGTGCAAAACGGGGAGCGTATTCCTCATGACTTGGATCACGCTAATTTGCCGGATCCTGTCGCAGATATGTTGCGTAAGATGGAAGAAGAAATCTTACGGTTAAAGAAAGAAGTGCAAGATCTGAAGAAAGGAATGGGGAAAGATGTCAATCAGGATATATAACACCTTAACCCGGGAAAAAGAAACGTTTGTCCCTCTTGAAAAGAACCGGGTGAAAATGTACGTTTGCGGACCGACGGTTTACAATCACATTCATATCGGTAATGCCAGACCCGCCATTTTTTTCGATACGGTTAGACGTTTTTTCGAATTCTGCGGCTACGATGTGGAGTACGTACAAAACTTTACGGATGTCGATGATAAAATCATACAGGCGGCCCAGGAGGAAGGGATTTCCGCCCGTGAAGTCGCTGAAAAATATATCGAAGCCTATCGATCGGTCGCAGAACAACTCGGTGTACTGCCGGCCCGTGTTCATCCGAAAGTGACGGAAAATATCCCGGAAATTATCACTTTCATTCAACAATTATTGGAAAAAGGATTCGCTTATGAAGCGGACGGAGATGTTTACTTTAGAACGGAGCGGTTTTCCGAATACGGGAAGCTGTCGCATCAAAATACGTCAGAGCTGCTCGAAGGGGTGCGCATTGAAGTCGGGGAGAAGAAAGAATCTCCGGTTGATTTCGCCTTATGGAAAAAAGCGAAGCCGGGCGAAGCTTCCTGGAGCAGTCCCTGGGGGGAAGGCAGACCGGGCTGGCACATTGAATGTTCGGCTATGATCCGCAAATACTTGGGGGAGACGATCGATATTCACGGAGGAGGCATCGATCTGAGCTTTCCCCACCATGAAAATGAAATTGCCCAGACGGAGTGTTTAACGCGAAAACCTTTGGCCAATTATTGGATGCATAACGCGATGATTACGATCAACGAACAGAAAATGTCCAAATCGCTGGGCAACTTCATCCGCGTCAAGGATGTGTTGGAACGTCATGAACCACAGGTCGTCCGCTTCTTTATGCTTAGCGGACATTATCGCAGCCCGCTGAATTATAGTGAAGCATTGTTGGCTCAGGCGCGCAACGGATACCGCCGTTTGCAGACGACCGTTTCCAATCTTCAATACCGACAGCAAACGGCCGCGGACGGAGAAACGGCAGACCCCATCCGACGCCAAATGGAGCATTGGCGGGAGAAGTTTGCGGAAATGATGGCTGATGATTTCAATACGGCCAATGCCATCAGCGTTTTATTTGAAATGGCCAAGGAAGCGAATACCGTTCAGAACGAGCCGGCCATCACCAAACAGGCGTTAAAGCTGTACGAAACGACATTGACGGAATTGGCCGGGGTTCTAGGCTTGGCGTTGGCGGAAGAAAGCGCTTTAGTCGATGAAGAAGTGGAGCAATTAATCCGCGAGCGGAGCGAGGCACGGAAGAAGCGCAACTTTGCCCGGGCAGACGAAATTCGGGATATGCTCGAACGGCAAGGCATTGTTTTGGAAGATACCGCTCAGGGCACACGTTGGCGCCGAAAGTAGGTGGACGGATGTTCAATCCAGAGCCGTTGCCTCAAAAGCCTTTTTTGTATCACGCCTTGACGCTGGCGTACATGGGTGATGCCGTTTTTGAAATTTATGTTCGCCAGCACCTGTTAAGCCGAGGGCTGCTCAAAGCCCATGAGCTGCACAAAGCGGCGACACGATACGTCTCGGCCAAGGCGCAGGCCCGAATGATGAACCACCTGCTTGAAGAAGGGCAGCTTTCCGAACGTGAACAAGAAATCGCCAGGAGGGGACGGAATGCGAAACCGGCAACCGTTCCCAAACATACGCCTATATCGACGTACCACATGAGCACCGCTTTTGAAAGCGTGCTCGGCTACTTGTTTCTGGACAAGCAGACGGAACGTTTGGAAGAACTCATCACGTACAGTTTGTCCATCATCGACAGAAATGAGGGACAGAGAAATGAGGGAGAAGATTGAACTCCGAATGGATCGCCGGAAAAAACCCGGTTTTAGAAGCGTTGAGAGCAAAACAGCCGATTCATAAAATATGGCTGGCCAAACAGGTCAACAGAACAAGGATGAACGAAGTCATTTATCTGGCCCGACAGCGAAAAATCGCGCTGCAGGAAGTGCCCAGGCAGAAACTGGATCGTTTAACCGCCGGGTTCTCTCACCAAGGAGTGGTCGCCTTCGTTCCTGCGTATGCCTATGCCTCGCTGGAAGAGTTGTTCAACCGAGCGGCAAACCGAAAGGAGGATCCGTTTTTTATCATCTTGGATCACCTTGAGGATCCTCACAACTTTGGATCGATACTCAGGACAGCCGATGCCGCAGGGGTGCACGGCGTCATCATTCCTAAAAGGCGCTCGGCCGGGGTGACCCAAACCGTGGTCAAGACATCTGCAGGGGCCGTTCAGTACGTACCGGTTGCCCGCGTCAGCAATTTGGCGCAAACGATGGATGATTTAAAAACAAGGGGCATCTGGATTTTTGGTACGGATATAGGGGCGCCGGACGATTATCGACAAGCCGACTTTAACCTTCCCTTAACGATCGTGATCGGCAATGAAGGCAAAGGGATGAGTCGGATCGTCAGGGAAAAATGCGACTTTCTGCTGCGCTTGCCTTCGGTGGGACAAGTTTCCTCTTTGAATGCTTCGGTTGCTGCCGCCTTAATCATGTATGAAGTGTATCGCCAGAGACATCCGGTCGCTTAGGGGGAGGATTGAGTGGAAGAATATCTCATTGTCGACGGTTACAATGTGATCGGGGCGGAACGGGATTTGAAGCAATTGGGGGATCTGGCTGAAGCGAGGGATGCGTTGATCGAGAAACTGTCCGAGTATCAGGCGTATACAGGTGTGCAAGTTTATGTTGTATTCGATGCCCATATGGTTCCCGGCATAGGCCGCAGAACGAAAGATCAAGAGATTACCGTTATTTACACCCGGAAAAATCAGACCGCTGATGAATGTATCGAAAGATTAGTCAAACAATTGCGCGGTGTTCAACGGCAGATTTATGTGGCCACATCGGACTATACGGAGCAAAGGGTTGTCTTCGGCGAAGGCGCCTTGCGCAAATCGGCCCGGGAACTGCTGTTGGAATTGGATCAGTTAAAATCGGAGATCCGCACCCAGGTGCAAGAAAACTATCAGCAGAAAAACGAGCGCTTAAGTGTGCACAAAGACATGGCAGAAATTTTAGAAAAATGGCGCAGAGGCCGGTAAGCCTTTATTGACGGGCGTAGACGGCATCATGTATAATGAAAGCTACATCGAGGTGGCTTCGGGGGGATGACGTTGAGTATTGACTTACAAGAAGTAAAAAAGGTAAACCTGGCCCAAATGCCTGATGAAGAAGTGGTTGAACTTGTCAGGAATGGGGATCCGGAAGCTTTGGACTACTTGATCCACAAATATAAAAATTTTGTGCGAGCCAAGGCGCGATCATACTTTTTAATCGGTGCGGATCGGGAGGATATCGTTCAAGAAGGGATGATCGGTTTATATAAATCGATTCGTGATTTTAATGAGGACAAGCTGACCTCTTTTAAAGCTTTTGCCGAATTGTGCATTACCCGCCAAATTATTACTGCCATCAAGACAGCCACACGTCAGAAACATATTCCGCTCAATTCTTACGTTTCTTTGGACAAGCCCATTTATGATGAGGAATCGGATCGGACACTTCTGGACGTTCTCTGCGGGACGAAAGTGACAGATCCGGAAGAATTGATGATCAATCAAGAAGAGTTTCACGATATCGAAATCCAAATTGGCGAGATCTTGAGTGATTTGGAAAGAAAAGTGTTGATGCTTTATTTGGACGGGCGTTCATATCAGGAAATTGCCGTTGATTTAAACAGACATGTCAAATCGATTGACAATGCGCTGCAGCGTGTGAAGCGCAAACTGGAACGCTATCTTCAAGTGCGAGAATCAAAATAACTCCTGATGCTCACCAAACAAGGTTAACTTCGTTTGGTGTTTTTAATTCCCTGCACAGGCGATGAATAAAATCCGCCGAGAGAGGTAATAAAGAGAACAGAGCAGCCTGATCAAAGTCATTGACAGATAGTGTTTGTTATGCTAATGTATTCGGGTAGCCATGCGCTTTAGAGTGCTTTTTTTATTTGTCTTTGAAAATGCATTCAAATCTTTCAGCTTGTGGCAACGTTGAAACGTGTGTTGCCATCGCTCATAGATGGACATGGACTGTTTGAGGAGGTGCTTCGTGGTGCGCGTGAACGTGACGTTAGCTTGTACGGAATGCAAAAACCGCAATTATATGACGGAGAAAAACAAACGAACGCATACCGAACGGATAGAAATGAAGAAATACTGCAAAACATGCAATGCTCACACATTGCACCGGGAAACGAAATAACGCAGCGGACAAGTTTGTCAGAAATATGGAGGAAGTTTGGAGGTGGCGCGGGTGGGTTTTCTGTCCAGAATTGGCAGAGGCTTTCAGAAAACGGCTCATTTTTTCCGTGATAGCTGGTTAGAACTGAAGAAAGTGCGCTGGCCTAACCGGAAAGAGATGACGAGCTATACGCTTATTGTCTTGGCCACGGTCGCTTTTATAACGGTTTATTTCGCCATTATCGATTTCGGAATTTCCGAGATCATACAGGTATTCTTTGGGAATTAATCCAAAGGGAGGCGCTTGGACGCAGTCCTCATGCTATGGAAAAAAGATGGTATGTCATTCATACGTATGCCGGCTATGAAAACAAAGTGAAAACCAATTTGGAAATGCGCGTTGACTCCATGAAAATGTCGGATAAAATTTTTCGGGTGTTGGTCCCGCAAAGTGAAGAGACCGAGATGAAAGATGGAAAAAAGAAAACGGTGATGAAAAAGAAGTTTCCCGGTTACGTGCTCGTAGAAATGATTATGACGGATGACTCATGGTATGTCGTTCGGAATACGCCGGGCGTCACGGGATTTATCGGCTCATACGGCGGCGGTTCCAAACCCACTCCTCTTCAGCCTGAAGAAGTAGACGCTTTGCTGAGACAGATGGGTGTCGAGGAACCGACGGTGAAAGTCGATTTTAAACTGAAAGAGAACGTGAAAGTCAAAGAAGGGCCTTTCGCCAATTTTATCGGTACGATTGAAGAAATTTCGGCCGAAAAACAAAAACTGAAAGTGCATGTGAACATGTTTGGCCGCGAAACGCCGGTTGAACTTGATTTTTCCAGCGTGGAAAAAGTATAGGTTGCATTTTGGGATCACTTATGGTAGTTTTCATTTGGTCAAGGAGGTGTAGCACATGGCAAAGAAAGTGATCAAAATCGTTAAGCTGCAAATCCCTGCGGGAAAAGCGAATCCCGCCCCGCCGGTTGGTCCTGCATTGGGTCAAGCCGGGATCAACATCATGGGTTTTTGTAAGGAATTCAATGCTCAAACTCAAGATAAAGCAGGTTTAATCATTCCTGTAGAAATTACGGTTTATGAAGACCGTTCGTTTACTTTTGTCACAAAAACGCCACCGGCTGCGGTATTGCTGAAAAAAGCGGCTGGGATTGAAACGGGTTCAGGGGAACCGAATAGAAACACAGCTGGAAGCATCAAGCGTGAACAATTGCGCGAAATCGCCGAAACGAAAATGCCTGACCTTAACGCGGCGGACATTGATGCGGCCATGCGCTTAATCGAAGGAACAGCGCGCAGCATGGGCATCAAAATAGAAAACTAAGGTCAACATCGTTTTCACTGACGCCTGCTCTAGCTGAGGCAGGGGGAATCATCTTTTTTTTCTGACTGATATCTCTTGCCACGATAAGAATCAAACGTGGGAGGAACTTCCGCAACATGGGAGGAACTTCCGTTAGAACCACAAGGAGGACGAAATGATGGCCAAAGGAAAAAGATACGCAGAAGCGGTCAAAAAAATTGATCGAGAAAAAGAGTATGGATTGCAAGAAGCCATTGAACTGGTCAAAGAAACGGCTTCAGCCCGCTTTGATGAAACGGTGGAATTAGCTGTCCGGCTTGGCGTTGATCCCAAAAAAGCGGATCAGCAAGTGCGCGGGGCGGTGGTTCTTCCCCATGGCACGGGAAAAACACAGCGCGTGCTTGTTTTTGCTAAAGGAGAAAAGGCGAAAGAAGCCGAAGAAGCCGGCGCCGATTATGTCGGAGCAGAAGATTTGATTAACAAAGTGAATCAAGGCTGGTTGGATTTTGATGTCGTCGTCGCCACCCCTGACATGATGCCTCAAGTCGGCAAGCTTGGTAAAGTGCTCGGACCGAAAGGTTTGATGCCGAACCCTAAAACCGGCACCGTGACGTTGGAAGTGGCCAAAGCTGTGCAAGAAATTAAAGCCGGTAAAATTGAATACCGCTTAGATAAAGCGGGCAATATTCATGTCCCTGTCGGAAAAGTGTCCTTTGATGCCGACAAATTGCGGGATAATATAAACACCGTGCTCGATGCTTTACTGAAAGCGAAACCTTCGGCATCAAAAGGTACCTATTTGCGCAAAGTGGCCCTCAGCTCAACGATGGGACCGGGAATTATCGTTGCTGCCGACGAATTTACGGCCTGATTGACTTGACATGGATGTTTATAGTTGCTACACTTAGCTCGGTAATCAATTGAATCATTGCTTCAAGCCGTAGACAGAAGGTGCTCCGTGAGGAGCTTAATTTCCTTCCGAGGTGATGGAATCTTAGTTGTTGTACACGGGGATGCTTTGTGCACTTAAGCCCACTGTGTACACCAGATGACAGACGTTGATGCCTGAGATTCTACCCTTCGCCAGTTTGCGGCGAAGGGTTTTTCCGTGTATAGGAGGTGAGATGATGGGAGCGAGAGAAGAAAAGCAACAAGTGGTCGAGGAAATTATCGGCAAATTACGTGACAGTCAGAGTACCGTTTTGGTCGATTATCGCGGGCTGGATGTCGCGGAGATTACGGAATTGCGCAAACAGCTGCGCGAAGCCGGGGTGGATTTCAAAGTATATAAAAATACGTTGGTCCGCCGGGCCACTCAGGAAACGGGTTTGACAGAACTAGATTCATATCTTGTCGGTCCGACTGCCATTGCTTTTAGTAACGAGGATGTCATCGCCCCCGCGAAAATTTTAAGCGGTTTTGCCAAAGAACACGACAATCTTGAAATAAAGGCCGGAATGATTGAGGGGGAAATGGCCGATGTAAACAAGATCAAGGAAGTGGCCGAACTGCCTTCCCGTGAAGGACTGCTTGCTATGTTGCTCAGCGTTCTCCAGGCACCGGTGCGCAACTTTGCACTTGCGGTTAAAGCGGTGGCTGAGCAAAAGGAAGAAAGTGAAGAACAGGCGGGTTAACGGAATCGTTATCATCGAACTTGAAGCGTGTTAAAAGCAGCACGTATCCAATGGAAGACATGATCGTGTCCAGATGATTGGAAAAAAACGAATGGTATAAAACGAATGGTATAAGGAGGAACATGCAATGACGAAGGAAGAAATGATCAGTGCTTTGAAAGAAATGACCGTTCTGGAATTAAATGAATTGGTCAAGGCGATAGAAGAAGAATTTGGCGTTGAAGCAGCGGCTCCGGTTGCTGTTGCCGGCGGAGCTGCAGCCGGTGGAGAAGCAGCCGCTGAACAGACCGAATTTGATGTGATCTTAGAAAACCCCGGTTCATCCAAAATCAACGTCATTAAAGCGGTTCGAGGCATTACGGGCCTGGGCTTGAAAGAAGCGAAAGCGCTCGTTGATGAAGCACCGAAGCCGATTAAAGAGGGCGTTTCTAAAGAAGAAGCCGAAGAAATCAAGTCTCAACTGGAAGAAGCCGGTGCATCGGTCGAACTTAAATAAAACATTCACCATGGAAAAACCTGCTGTTCTGCGCAGCGGGTTTTTGCTTCCCCGTGAATGTCAACGCTGCACATGCTGGGGGATGAACCCATGACAGAACATTACTATACGTCTGAACCTCAGAGCGCAAGCCGTCCCGAACAGTTTACAACCGAGTTGAGAGGACACACGCTCAAGTTTTTGACGGATCGCGGTGTTTTTGCCAGAGGCCGGATCGATTTTGGGAGTGAGCTGCTCATCGAGCATGTACAGACCGCGCCAGACGCCAAAGTGTTGGATATCGGTTGTGGATATGGTCCGATCGGACTTTCTCTTGCCAAAGAATCTCCGGCGAGAGAGGTCTCTTTAGTGGATGTGAACAAGCGGGCCGTTGCATTGACCAAAAAGAATGCGCAGCTCAATCAGATTGACAACGTCCGCATTTTCGAAAGTGACTTGTTTGAACGTGTCACAGATAAAGACTACGATCTGATTGTCACCAATCCACCTGTGCGCGCCGGAAAACGAGTGGTTTATGCCCTTTTTGAACAGAGTGCGGCGCATCTTCGGCCGGGCGGAGAGCTATGGCTTGTTATTCAGAAGAAACAGGGAGCGCCATCTGCCTATAAAAAACTTTCGGCCTGTTTTAGCGATGTTCAGGAGGTCGCTAAAAAGAAAGGATATCGTCTTTACAAGGCGATCAAATCGTGAGTGAGACTTGACCTTCCGTGAGTGAGATTTGACTCCCCTCTTAATTTGTGCTATCGTAGTTTAATGCCAATATATTCAGTTTTTGAGGTACGGATTTTTAACGGTTTGTCAAGTGCTTTTTCAGAAAATGAGTATGAAAAGCATAGGATTCGGAAATTCTAAAAGAATAGAAGGATTTTGCGAAAAATGAGGCTGAGATAATGCCGCATTATTTTTTGTTTAGACCATACTTTGCATTGAGGGGTGAATGGGTTGGCCACAGATGTTCAACAGATACAATACCGGGAACGAAGAAGTTTTGCACGCATAAAGGAGGTATTGGATCTCCCCAATCTGATCGAAATCCAAAAATCCTCGTATGAGTGGTTTTTGAACGAAGGTTTGCAGGAGCTGTTTCAGGAAATCTCCCCCATCGAAGATTTTGCCGGAAATTTGCATCTTGAGTTCATTGATTATAGTTTGGGCGAACCGAAATATTCAGTAGACGAATCCAAGGAACGCGATGTAACCTATGCTGCCCCGCTGCGAGTCAAAGTGCGCTTGTTGAACAAGGAAACAGGCGAAGTGAAGGAACAAGAAGTTTTTATGGGTGACTTTCCGTTAATGACGGACACGGGAACGTTTGTCATCAACGGTGCCGAACGGGTGATCGTCAGCCAGCTTGTTCGTTCACCGAGTGTCTATTTTAACAAAAAGATCGATAAAAACGGGAAAATCGGCTATACGGCCACAGTGATCCCCAACCGCGGTGCATGGCTGGAGTTTGAAACGGATGCGAAAGATGTCATCTATGTTCGCATCGACAGAACGAGAAAACTGCCGGTCACCGTTTTGTTGCGCGCCTTAGGGTTTGGCACGGATCAGGAGATTGTTAACCTATTAGGGGAAGATACGTATCTGCGCAATACGTTAGAAAAAGACAATACTGACTCAACTGAAAAAGCGTTAATAGAAATATATGAACGTTTGCGGCCGGGAGAACCGCCGACGGTCGAAAATGCCAAAAGTTTGCTTGAATCACGCTTTTTTGATCCAAAGCGTTATGATCTGGCCAGTGTCGGCCGATACAAAATGAACAAAAAATTACATATGAAAAATCGCTTGATTAACCAACGCTTGGCTGAAACGCTGGTTGATCCAGAAACTGGCGAAATCATTGCCGAAGCGGGGCAAGTTTTGGAACGTCGTCTCTTGGACCGTATTCTCCCGCAATTGGAAAACGGGGTCGGCTTCCGTAAGTTCAAGCCTTTTGGGGGCGTGCTTGACGAAGACATCGATCTGCAGTCCATCAATGTGTTTTCACCTATGGATCAAGAAAGCGGGGAGATCGTCAGGGTGATTGCCGCCAGTCAAATCGATAAAAATGTCAAGCATATCAAACCTGCTGATATTATTGCCTCGATTAATTATTTTATGAATCTGATGCACGGTATTGGTGATGTTGACGATATTGACCATCTTGGTAACCGCAGGCTGCGTTCTGTGGGAGAATTGTTGCAAAACCAATTTCGAATCGGTTTGGCGCGCATGGAGCGTGTCATTCGGGAACGCATGTCCATCCAGGACCAAAGCGCCATTACACCCCAGGCTTTAATTAATATTCGTCCGGTGATCGCCTCGATCAAAGAATTCTTTGGCAGTTCACAACTGTCCCAGTTTATGGATCAAACGAACCCGCTGGCCGAGCTGACCCACAAGCGGCGTTTGTCTGCACTTGGTCCGGGCGGATTGACCCGTGAACGGGCCGGTTTTGAAGTTCGTGACGTCCACCACTCCCATTATGGACGCATGTGTCCCATTGAAACGCCAGAGGGACCGAACATCGGCCTGATCAACTCGTTATCGTGTTACGCCCGAATTAATGAATATGGTTTTATTGAAACACCCTACCGCAAAGTTGATCCGGATACACATCAGGTGACGGACAAGATTGAATATTTAACGGCGGACGAGGAAGATAACTATTTTATTGCCCAGGCCAATGAAAAACTGGATGATGACGGTCATTTTGTCAATAGTGAAATTATTGCCCGCTATAAAGATGAAAATTTGATCGTCTCCCGGGAGAAGATCGACTATATGGACGTTTCTCCTAAACAAGTCGTTTCCGTTGCGGCGGCTTGCATTCCGTTTTTGGAAAACGATGATTCCAACCGCGCCTTGATGGGGGCGAACATGCAACGTCAGTCCGTTCCGCTGCTGACGCCCAGAGCCCCGATTGTAGGGACCGGGATGGAACAGAAAGCGGCACACGATTCGGGGGCAGCCGTTTTGGCCAAACATGCCGGTGTTGTCGAACGGGTGACCGCCAAGGAAATTTGGATACGACGCACAGAGGAAGCCGATGGGCAGCACATCGAGGGAAACATCGACAAATACCGGCTGATGAAGTTTTTCCGTTCCAATCAAGGCACTTGTTATAACCAACGACCGACAGTGACTAAAGGGCAGAAGGTGCAGCCGGGAGATGTCATTGCCGATGGACCGTCCATGGAAAAAGGCGAACTGGCTTTAGGCCAGAACGTGCTCGTCGGCTTTATGACTTGGGAAGGTTACAACTTTGAGGACGCCATTATTTTAAGCGAACGGCTGGTTAAAGACGATGTGTTCACCTCCATTCATATTGAGGAATACGAGTCTGAAGCACGGGATACGAAATTAGGTCCGGAAGAAATTACCCAGGACATTCCCAATGTCGGGGACGACGCCCTTAAAAATTTAGATGAACGCGGCATTATTCGCATCGGTGCCGAGATTAAAGACGGGGACATTTTAGTTGGTAAAGTCACCCCGAAAGGGATGACCGAACTGACTGCCGAAGAACGGTTACTGCACGCCATATTCGGTGAAAAAGCCCGTGAGGTGCGCGATACATCTCTGCGGGTTCCGCACGGAGGCTCAGGGATTGTCCTGGATGTTAAAGTCTTCACCCGTGAAAACGGGGATGAGCTTCCCCCCGGTGTGAATCAATTGGTGCGTGTCTATGTGGCCCAAAAACGGAAAATTTCCGAAGGGGATAAGATGGCCGGTCGACATGGAAACAAAGGGGTCATCGCCCGTATCCTTCCGGTTGAGGATATGCCTTTTCTGCCGGACGGCACACCGCTGGATGTCATGTTAAATCCGCTCGGTGTTCCCTCCCGGATGAACATCGGGCAGGTGCTGGAGCTTCATTTGGGGATGGCAGGCTATCTGTTGGGAGAATATATGGCCACGCCGGTGTTTGATGGAGCGACAGAAGAAGATGTTTGGAGCGCCTTGGAAGAAGCCGGCATGAATCGAGACGGGAAAACCGTTCTTTATGACGGTCGAACAGGTGAAAAATTTGACAACCGTGTCTCCGTGGGCATGATGTACATGTTGAAACTGGCGCACATGGTCGATGATAAAATCCATGCCCGCTCAACAGGACCCTATTCACTCGTCACCCAACAACCGCTTGGCGGAAAAGCCCAGTTCGGCGGACAGCGTTTCGGAGAAATGGAAGTTTGGGCATTGGAAGCATACGGTGCGGCGTATACACTGCAAGAAATCTTAACGGTGAAATCAGACGATGTCGTCGGCCGCGTTAAAACGTATGAAGCGATTGTCAAGGGAGAAAACGTGCCTGAACCGGGAGTTCCAGAATCGTTTAAAGTTTTGATTAAGGAATTACAGAGTCTCGGCATGGATGTTAAAATTCTTTCTCCGGAAGAAGAAGAGATTGATATGAAGGAAACGGATGAAGATGAAGATCATTCTTCGGATCGAGCGAACTTGAATCTTGAAGCACAAGGGTAGAGCAAAACCTGAAAATAGCGGGAGGTATGCTCCTTGATCGATGTGAATAGTTTTGAGTACATGCAAATCGGCTTGGCATCGCCAAACAAAATTCGTTCCTGGTCGCGCGGTGAGGTCAAAAAACCGGAAACGATTAACTACCGGACGCTTAAACCCGAAAAAGAAGGGCTGTTTTGTGAAAAAATATTCGGGCCGACGAAAGACTGGGAATGCCATTGCGGAAAGTATAAACGGGTGCGGTACAAAGGTGTCGTTTGTGATCGATGCGGAGTTGAAGTGACAAGGGCAAAAGTTCGCCGGGAAAGAATGGGGCATATTGAACTGGCTGCTCCCGTTTCTCACATCTGGTATTTTAAAGGAATCCCCAGCCGGATGGGGCTGACGTTGGATATGAGCCCGAGATCATTGGAAGAAGTCATTTATTTCGCTTCCTATGTCGTCATAGATCCCGGCCCCACCCCGTTGGAAAAAAAGCAACTGCTTTCGGAAAAAGAATATCGCAGTTACCAGGAAAAATACGGGAACGCTTTCCGTGCCGGGATGGGCGCAGAGGCGATCAAGGAATTGCTGCAACATCTTAATCTGGATCAGGAAGTGGAGCGGCTGAAAGAGGAGCTGAAAACAGCTCAAGGACAACGGCGCAATCGGGCCATTAAACGGCTGGAAGTGCTCGAAGCGTTCCGTCATTCGAAAAACGACCCCTCCTGGATGATATTGGATGTTTTGCCGGTGATTCCTCCGGAATTGCGCCCTATGGTGCAGCTTGACGGCGGGCGTTTTGCAACCTCGGATTTAAATGATCTGTATCGCCGTGTGATTAACCGCAACAACCGCTTGAAGCGTCTGTTGGATCTCGGTGCGCCGGAAATCATTGTTCAAAATGAGAAACGCATGCTGCAGGAAGCGGTCGATGCACTGGTGGATAATGGCCGCAGAGGACGGCCTGTGACCGGGCCCGGAAATCGGCCGCTCAAATCTTTGAGCCATATGCTCAAAGGGAAACAGGGACGTTTCCGCCAAAATTTGCTCGGGAAGCGCGTCGATTACTCGGGTCGTTCCGTCATCGTTGTCGGTCCGGAATTAAAGATGTATCAATGCGGTTTGCCCAAAGAAATGGCGTTGGAGCTGTTTAAGCCGTTTGTCATGAAAGAACTCGTGCGCAAAAATGTGGCGCACAACATCAAGAGCGCCAAACGTAAAGTAGAGCGCGTCAATCCGGAAGTGTGGGATGTCCTCGAAGAGGTTATCAAAGAACATCCGGTACTTTTGAACAGAGCGCCCACATTGCACAGGCTGGGCATCCAGGCTTTCGAACCGATCCTAGTTGAAGGGCGCGCCATTAAACTCCACCCGCTCGTATGTACGGCGTATAATGCCGACTTTGACGGGGACCAAATGGCCGTGCACGTTCCCTTATCGGCAGAGGCGCAGGCAGAAGCGCGCATTCTGATGCTTGCCGCTCAAAATATATTAAATCCGAAAGACGGCAAACCGGTGGTCACCCCGTCACAAGACATGGTTTTGGGGAATTACTACCTCAGTATGGAGAGAAAGGGAGCGGTCGGGGAAGGCAGCGTGTTCAATAATCCGTCCGAAGCGATCGCCGCTTATCAGAACGGGTACGTTCATTTACACTCCAGGGTGGCTGTCAGGGCGAAATCGTTGAATAAACCGTCCTTTACCGAAAAGCAAAAGCACGCTTTTATTGTGACGACGGTCGGAAAATTGATTTTCAACGAGATTTTACCCGACTCTTTCCCCTATATTAATGAACCGAGTAAGTACAATTTGGAAGTGGCCACACCCGAGAAATATTTTATTTATGAAAAAGGGGCCGACATCAAGAAAAAAATTCAGGCGATGGAGCTTGTCCCTCCCTTTAAAAAAGGCTTTCTGGGCGATATTATCGCCGAAGTCTTCAAGAGGTTCAAAATTACGGAAACATCCAAAATGCTGGATCGCATGAAAGCTCTCGGTTTTGCCTATTCGACCAAAGCAGGCATTACGATTGGCGTTTCAGATGTCGTCGTTTTGCCGGAAAAAGAAGAGATTCTCCAGAGAGCGGAGCAGGACGTTGCCGTGGTTACCAAGCAGTATCGGCGCGGGCTCATCACCGAGGAAGAACGTTATGACCGCGTCATTTCCATTTGGAGCAAGGCCAAAGACGACATCCAGAACAAATTGATGGATTCTTTGGATCCTCTCAATCCGATTTATATGATGTCCGATTCGGGTGCGCGGGGTAATGCGTCCAACTATACCCAATTGGCCGGCATGCGCGGACTGATGGCCAACCCGGCAGGGAGAATTATTGAACTGCCGATTAAATCCAGCTTCCGTGAAGGCCTGACTGTTTTAGAGTATTTTATCTCCACGCACGGGGCTCGAAAAGGATTGGCTGATACGGCGTTGAAAACGGCTGATTCCGGTTACCTAACCCGCCGTCTGGTGGATGTCGCCCAAGACGTCATCGTCCGTGAAGCGGATTGTCAGACAGACCAAGGCTTGAACGTCACGGCCATTCGGGAAGGCCGCGAAGTGATCGAAGATCTGTATGATCGGCTTGTCGGGCGGACGGCCTTTGAAACAGTCAGGCATCCGGAAACCGGTGAAGTGATTATCGGCCCCAACGAGCTGATCACCGAGGATAAGGCGAATGAAATTGTCCATGCCGGCATTGAGTCTGTCCGCATTCGCAGCGTGTTCACCTGCCGGACGCATCACGGCGTTTGCCAAAAGTGTTACGGGCGCAATCTGGCCACCGGACACCAGGTGGAAATCGGCGAGTCAGTCGGCATCATCGCCGCGCAATCCATTGGCGAACCGGGTACACAGCTAACGATGCGCACGTTCCATACAGGGGGTGTCGCCGGGGATGATATCACCCAAGGGTTGCCGCGTATACAAGAACTGTTTGAAGCGAGAAATCCGAAGGGGCAAGCGGTCATCTCTGAATTGGACGGCCGGGTGACCGAAATCAACGAGGTGAAGGATCGACGGGAAATTGTTGTTCAAGGTGAAATTGAAACTCGCAATTACACCGCACCGTACGGTTCGCGGTTAAAGGTATCCGCTGGTGATGAAGTAAAAGCCGGTCAAGAATTGACCGAAGGATCGGTGGACCCGAAAGAATTGCTTCAGATTAAAGGGGTTCGCGGTGTTCAAGAATATCTGTTAAAAGAAGTGCAAAAAGTTTACCGTATGCAAGGGGTGGAAATTGGAGACAAACATATTGAAGTGATGGTGCGCCAGATGCTTAGGAAGGTTCGTATCATAGACCCGGGAGATACCGAATTTTTACCCGGCACATTCATCGAATTACATGAATACGAAGAAGCGAACTATCGCGTCCTGGCTGAAGGAGGCACGCCGGCCATGGCGCGTCCTATTCTGTTGGGTATTACGAAGGCCTCGCTAGAAACGGATTCATTTTTATCCGCCGCTTCCTTCCAGGAAACGACGAGAGTGTTGACGGATGCGGCTATCAAAGGAAAACGCGACCCGCTATTGGGCTTAAAGGAAAACGTCATTATCGGAAAACTCGTCCCAGCCGGAACAGGAATGAGTCGCTATCGACATATTAAAGTGCGCGATCGTGAGCAAGAAGCCGCTGAGGACATGTCCGAAATTGAAGTGGATAGAAGCGCACCGGTCACCGCGGAGTAGGCCGCTCGTTTCCGTGAAGGATAGATCCCGCTTCTTACGCCTATTTTGAAACTATTGACAGCCCAATAAGAGGATGTTAATATATCAAAGTGTGTTTAACGACCTGTGACTTTGGAGGATGACCATGTCTTATGAAAAAGTAAAGCAGGCCAAGAAAGTGAAAGTGGGATTGAAACAAACGATTAAGGCGGTTGAAAAAGGTTCAGCTCTGGAAGTGATCATCGCCGAAGATGCCGAACCGCACATTGTCTCACGAATAACCGATACGTGCCAACATTGCCAAGTACCGTTCACATATGTCCGCTCCATGAAAGAACTCGGCAAGGTGTGTGGCATCGATGTTGGTGCGGCCAGCGTGGCGATCGAAAAGTAGACACGTTTTTGTTCGGGCTGATTCTGGCCTGGACAAAAACTTTACTTTTGCCGAAAAAGAACCGCCCGGATCTGTGGACTATAGAAAAGCTGAAGGGGGTGTAATCATTGCCTACAATTAATCAATTGATTCGTAAAGGACGCAAAGCGAAAACAGGGAAATCCAATTCCCCGGCTTTATTGAAGGGGTATAATACGTTTAAAAAGACACATACCGATCAAAAATCTCCTCAAAAAAGAGGGGTAGCCACACGTGTCGGAACGATGACGCCCAAGAAGCCCAACTCGGCGCTTCGGAAATATGCCCGTGTGCGTTTGACTAACGGGATCGAGGTGACCGCCTACATTCCCGGGATCGGACACAATTTGCAAGAACACAGCGTCGTCTTGATTCGCGGGGGACGTGTCAAAGATTTGCCGGGTGTTCGTTACCATATCGTCCGCGGGGCATTGGATACGGCAGGCGTTCAAAATCGCATGCAAGGCCGTTCCAAATACGGCACAAAGAAACCGAAAAGCTAACGGATCACCGAAAATCGAGCAAACTGCTCAAAAGGGGGGAAACAGATGCCCAGAAAAGGACCTGTACCACGTCGCGATGTGCTTCCTGACCCCATATATAACAGTAAACTGGTCACTCGACTGATCAATCGCATCATGATTGACGGGAAAAAAGGTACCGCTCAACGCATTTTGTATAAAGCATTTGATATCATTCGCGATCGAACGGGCAAAGATCCAATGGAAGTGTTTGACCAAGCCTTAAAAAACGTCATGCCGGTGCTCGAAGTGAAAGCTCGTCGTGTCGGTGGATCCAACTACCAAGTACCGGTTGAAGTGCGTCCTGAACGCCGAACATCGCTCGGATTGCGTTGGATCGTCAACTATGCCCGCTTGCGTGGTGAAAAGACGATGGAAGAGCGCCTGGCGCTTGAAATTATCGATGCCGCCAACAATACGGGCGCGGCAGTGAAAAAACGAGAAGATACGCATAAGATGGCGGAAGCGAACCGAGCGTTTGCCCATTATCGCTGGTAAGACAATCTATTTGAGATATTCATTCTGACTGAATTGCTGAACAGAAAGGAGAAACAGACATGGCTAGAGAATTCTCCTTGAAAAATACGCGTAACATCGGCATCATGGCTCATATTGATGCCGGAAAGACGACGACAACGGAACGCATCCTGTTTTATACCGGCCGCACACACAAAATCGGGGAGACCCATGAAGGGGCTGCTCAAATGGACTGGATGGAGCAGGAGCAGGAACGGGGAATCACAATTACTTCCGCCGCGACGACAGCGCAGTGGAAGGGACACCGGATCAATATTATCGACACTCCGGGTCACGTCGATTTTACCGTGGAAGTGGAGCGTTCCCTGCGCGTATTGGACGGAGCAGTCGCCGTATTGGATGCGAAAAGCGGTGTTGAGCCGCAGACGGAAACCGTTTGGCGTCAGGCGACAACCTATCATGTGCCGCGTATCGTTTACGTAAACAAAATGGATGTTGTCGGCGCTGATTACTTGGCAGCGGTCAAATCGATCGAAGATCGCTTGCAAGCCAAACCCGTGCCGGTTCAACTGCCAATCGGTGCTGAAGATAGCTTTGAGGGGATCATTGATCTCATCACTCAAAAAGCATATTACTATTTGGATGATCTTGGAACCCGTACAGAAGCTCGAGACATTCCAGACGAATACTTAGATCAAGTCGAAGAATGGCGCACGAAATTAGTCGAGTCAGCCGCTGAACTTGATGAAGAGCTCATGATGAAATATTTGGAAGGAGAAGAGCTGACTGAAGAGGAAATCAAATCGGCATTGCGCAAAGGAACGTGCAATGTGGAAATTTATCCTGTCTTCTGCGGTTCTTCGTATAAAAATAAGGGCGTGCAGTTATTGCTTGACGGCGTGATCGACTACCTGCCTTCCCCGCTTGATGTTCCGCCGATTAAAGGTCATCTTCCGGACAGTGAAGATGAGATCGAGCGAAAAGCGGATGATGAAGGTCCCTTCGCTGCTTTGGCCTTCAAAGTGATGACTGATCCATATGTGGGGAAACTGACCTTTTTCCGCTGTTATTCCGGAACGCTCGAATCGGGCTCCTATGTGCTGAACTCGACCAAAAATAAACGTGAACGCATCGGACGCATCCTGCAAATGCATGCCAATTCACGGGAAGAAATTACGACAGTTTATTCGGGAGACATTGCCGCTGCCGTCGGCTTGAAGGATACGACGACAGGGGACACTTTATGTGACGAGAAGAACAAAGTGATTCTCGAATCCATGGAATTCCCCGATCCGGTGATTAAGCTGGCCATTGAACCGAAAACAAAAGCTGACCAAGAAAAAATGGGGATTGCCCTGGCCAAACTGGCAGAGGAAGATCCGACTTTCAAAACGGAAATGGACGAAGAGACGGGTCAGACGACCATTGCGGGGATGGGAGAATTGCACCTGGACGTACTCGTCGATCGTTTGAAGCGTGAATTTAAAGTCGAAGCAAACGTGGGAACTCCCCAAGTCGCTTATAAAGAAACGATCCGCCAATCCGCAAAAATTGAAGGCAAGTTTATTCGCCAATCAGGTGGACGCGGACAATACGGACATGTTTGGATTGAGTTTGCACCCCTTGAACGGGGCGAAGGTTTTGTCTTTGAAAACAAAATCGTCGGCGGGGTTGTCCCGAAAGAATACATTCCTGCCGTGCAGCAAGGTGTCGAAGAGGCGATGGCCAGCGGTATTTTGGCCGGATATCCTGTCATTGACCTGAAAGCGACGCTCTATGATGGAAGTTACCATGACGTTGACTCCAGTGAGATGGCCTTTAAAATTGCCGGATCGATGGCCATGAAGGAAACGAAAAATAAATGTGACCCCGTGTTGCTGGAACCGATCATGAAAGTGGAAGTCATCGTTCCCGAAGAGTACATGGGGGATGTCATGGGTGATATTAACGGGCGTCGCGGCCGGGTAGAAGGTATGGACACCCGAGGAAATGCCCAAGTGATTCGGGCCATGGTTCCGCTGGCGGAAATGTTTGGATACGCGACAACGCTGCGTTCAAAAACGCAAGGGCGCGGCACGTATACGATGTTTTTCGATCATTATGAAGAAGCACCGAAGTCAGTCACCGACGAAATCGTTGCAAAATCTCAAGGATAAATGAAAGAACAAATTGTTTTTCGCTCTTTCCTATTGTAAGCTGTAAGAAAGGATGCACCTGGACATGTCACTCCTTTGAAATCCTTTCTTCTCTTAAAAAATAATCAAATTTTATTCTCTATGAAGGAGGAAATTTCATAATGTCTAAAGAAAAATTCGAACGGACGAAACCACACGTTAACATTGGAACGATCGGTCACGTTGACCATGGAAAAACAACGTTAACGGCTGCCATTACTGCTGTATTAGCCCAGTCTGGAAAAGCTGAAGCAAGAGCATACGACGCGATCGACGGGGCTCCGGAAGAACGCGAACGCGGAATTACGATTTCAACCTCCCACGTTGAGTACGAAACTGAAAATCGTCACTATGCACATGTCGACTGCCCGGGTCACGCTGACTACGTCAAAAACATGATTACCGGTGCCGCCCAAATGGATGGTGCCATTCTCGTTGTTTCCGCTGCGGACGGTCCGATGCCGCAAACGCGCGAGCACATCCTCTTGTCCCGTCAGGTGGGCGTACCGGCCATTGTTGTTTTCTTGAACAAGATGGATATGGTTGATGATGAAGAATTGCTGGAATTGGTTGAAATGGAAGTGCGCGAACTGCTTTCTGAGTACGAATTTCCTGGAGATGACATTCCGGTCGTTGCCGGTTCTGCTCTGAAAGCTTTGGAAGACCCCGGCAGTGAGTGGGGCCAAAAAATTCTTGAACTGATGGAACAAGTCGACAACTATATTCCGACACCGGAACGTGACGTTGATAAACCTTTCCTCATGCCTGTTGAAGACGTCTTTACCATTACCGGACGCGGTACGGTTGCCACAGGTCGTGTAGAACGCGGAGTTGTTAAAGTCGGTGACGAGTTGGAAATTTTGGGCTTGGCTGAAGAAACAAAGAAAACGACCTGTACGGGTGTAGAGATGTTCCGCAAGCTGCTTGATCAAGCAGAAGCCGGAGATAACATCGGGGTTCTTCTCCGCGGGATTGATCGTGAAGAAGTGCAACGCGGTCAAGTCTTAATTCAACCCGGCACGGTCAAAGCACATAAGAAGTTTAAGTGTCAAGTGTACGTTTTGGCAAAAGAAGAAGGAGGACGCCATACGCCGTTCTTCTCAAACTATCGTCCCCAATTCTATTTCCGTACGACGGATGTCACCGGTGTTATCAAACTGCCTGAAGGAACTGAAATGGTGATGCCGGGGGATAACATCGAAATGGAAGTGGAATTGATTTCTCCGATCGCCATTGAGGATGGTACGCGTTTTGCTATCCGTGAAGGCGGACGTACTGTCGGTGCTGGTGCCGTGACCGAAATTATTGAGTAAGGTTCGGGTCTGCAGGACTCAGATGGAGACCATATAATGTCTGATTGAGGCAAGAAGAGCACTCTGTAAGCGAGTGCTCTTTTCCATTTCTTTGACTACCAGGTGCGGTTAACCAAAAATTAAACGCAAAACGCCAACAAAACGCTGAGAGTCAACGCTTGAGGTTGCAATTCTATTGATGATGTTATATGATAATCAAGTGTCTATGTGGAGTTTTTTCGTCTCGTGCCTTGTGCTGGTCGCGTTATTTCTGTATAATAATGAACGTTGGTCATTTATG
>CALBTX010000195.1 GCA_937967685.1 uncultured Bacillaceae bacterium
TCGGAAGATCCGGCAGGATCTTCGCCATCTGCCACGCCGTCGTGCTGGCATCCAATGCGATGCAGTCTTCAGCTTGGACAAACTTAACCGCTTCTTTGGCGATCGCCTTTTTCTGCTCCAACCTTTTAATTTCTCTGTATTCCACTGGAATCTCCGCAGGAGATGTGTCGTTGATGATTGCTCCGCCATGGGTGCGAATTACTTTTCCTTCCGATTCCAGTTTGTCAAGATCCCGTCGTATGGTCTCCTCGGTCACGTGAAATCGTTTGCTCATTTCACTGACCAATATACTTCCTTCCGATTGAATCAGTTCCATGATTTTTCTGCGTCTCTCCGTAGCCAACATTTCCGATTCCCCGCTTTTTACAATTTCAAGTTTCATACAATCCGATCGGATTCAGGTACTCACCATGGGACTCCGTCGGAGGAATTTCGTGGTCACCCGTCAGAGATGCATCTGTTTTTGTTGGTTTATTTGGTTATCTTGATAACTTTTTTATCACAGTTACATCTATGATGCTTTAAGTGTTGGGAATTGTCAAGAAAAGCATCGAGTTTTTCTTGATATCTCTGCCCGATGTGTACCATTTTTCGGTTGACGGGAAAATTGAAATCGGATACAATGAAAGAGTAACAAAGATAAAAACAAATAAAACAAAAAGCAAATCCCTTTTGGATTGGTTGGGTCGAGGTATTGGATGTTTGTATTTGGCAGTTTAGATTGGACAAGCTTAGGTCATTTTTTGAGAAAAGGAGGTGTTTGGTTTAGTTTTGGTTTTATGTTTGTTTGTTTTTGTTTCCTTAGCTCTGTAATGTTCGGGCGGTTTTCGTCGGTGCATGGGGCCAGGGAAGCCCAAAACAAGGAATTATGTAAACGCTTTTTTGGAACCGGTTACAAGGATCTGCTCAAATTATGTTTCTTGAAGGGATGGATGGAAATGATCCGAAAGGCCTTTGTCATGAAAGTTTATCCGGATAAACATGAGGAGTATGAAAGACGGCACAAGGAGATTTGGCCGGAAATGGTCAAAGCCTTACGGGATCACGGCGCCCGAAACTATTCCATTTTCCTTGACAAAGAAACTCATCAGTTGTTTGCCTATGTGGAAATTGAGGATGAAGAGAAATGGAGACAAATGGCTTCCACTGAAATCAACCAAAAGTGGTGGGCTTACATGGCACCCATCATGGAAACCCATCCCGATAACAGTCCCGTAACCAAGGATCTGAAGATGGTCTTTCACATGGACTAGGGAGGTCTCAGATTATGGGAGAAAAGAAGAGATTTTTTGCCGCCAAAAATGTGACGGGAAAAAAGGCCACCTTTGCAGTGGCCATGTCGAACTATATTGAAGCCGGTTCCATTATTGCCGCCGCCAGCAGTCTGACCCTGTGGCAGGAATATTTGAATATCGATCACATCGGGATCGGTTTGCTCAGCGCCTTGAGCGCCAATGCCTTTGGTGCCGCCCTCGGCGCCTGCATCGGCGGTCCGTTGACGGACAAGTTTGGCCGAAGAATCATTTTCAGTTATGATCTGTTGGTATATATGATCGGTGTTTTGTTTATCACCTTTTCCGTCAACTTCCCGATGGGCACGGTGATCACGGGGCTTGCCGTGGGAGCCGGAGTTCCGGTCTCTTGGACTTATATTGCGGAAGAAGCTCCCGTAAACAAACGGGCCTATCGCGTCGGCGCAACTCAATTAGCCTGGTCAATCGGTCCTGCGGTCACGTTCGTTTTTGCGGTTGCCGTGGCTCCCCTGGGGCTTCTGGGATCGAGAATCATCTTTTTCCATCTGTTTGTAATCGCCTTGATCATTTGGTACCTGCGGCGCGGACTTCCGGAGTCGGCTATTTGGGAAAAGAAGAGTGAAGTCAGCGGCAAGATCACCTTAAGCTCATTAAAAGAGCTGTTTTCACTGAAGGTGAACCGTCAGGCGTTGTTTTTGCTGATCGGCGTATACTTGTTCTGGAACTTAACGGCCGGTGCGATGGGCTTTTTCATGCCCTACATCTATGAAAACGTCGGCGGATTGACGCAGGTTCAGGCCAATCTGCTGCAGGCGTGTCTTTGGACTTTGACGGTGTTGACGACCTATTTCGGCTTCATGAAGTATGGGGATAAAATCAGCCGGAAATTCCTGTTCGGTTTGGGCGCTGTCATGGGAGTCGCGGCGTGGATCATTTTGACCTTTACGCCGATGACCTGGCCGACGCTCATCGTCTTTGTCACGCTCTGGGGATCCGCCGCCGGTATTGGGGCTCAGGCTTTCTACGCCCTGTGGACGAGCGAATTGTTTATGACGAAATATCGGGCCAGTGCCCAAGGATTGATGTACTTTATTGTCCGGAGCGGCATTGCGGTATGGACCTTCCTTCTGCCGACGCTGATCGCCACCCTCGGGTTTAAGATAGCGGGGATCGTGATGATTACATTTCTGACGATTCATCTGGTGATCGGAGTGTTGATGGCTCCGGATACACAAGGAAAAACCCTGGAACAAATTGAAAAGGAGCGTTACGGGGAAGTTTAAGCCTGTTTGAAGTGCAAACACGGTGGCAGCATAAGAACCTGGTGGGGGTGAAGGGATGAAGACATGCAGTTTGGCGGTGGATATCGGTGCCTCCAGCGGGAAGGTGTTTGCCGGGTATGTCGAAAACGACGTGTTGCACACACAAGAGATCCATCGGTTCGAAAATCGGCTGATTCGAAGAAAGGGTCATTTCTGTTGGGATATCGAGCAATTGTTTGAGGAAGTGAAAAGGGGCATCCACAAATCGAAAAAACAAGGATTTCATCCCGCAAGTGTCGGAGTGGATACATGGGGCGTTGATTTTGTGTTGCTCGATGAAAGGGACCATCTGCTGTCCGATGCAGTCGCCTATCGGGATCCGAGAACGGACGGCATGATGGACGAAGTGTTTAAGATCATCGATAAAGAGCAGTTATATTCGATCACAGGCATTCAGTTTCTGAAGTTTAACACGATCTATCAACTGTATTACCTCAAAGAGCACCAGCCGGACGTGCTGAGGAAAGCCAAAGCCTTTCTCATGATCCCCGATTACATTCACTTTTTGCTGAGCGGGAAAAAAGTCAATGAATACACCAATGCCACCACCACCCAATTGGTAAATGCCCGCTCGAAGGTTTGGGACCGCAACCTTTTGGACAAGCTCGGCATCCCAAGCGAAATGTTTCGGGAAATCAAAAGGCCCAAATCCGTCGTGGGTCCGTTGAAATCGGAACTGGTGAAGGAATTTGGATTTGATATGCAGGTGATTTTGCCGGCCACCCATGACACCGGATCGGCGGTGGTGGC
>CALBTX010000196.1 GCA_937967685.1 uncultured Bacillaceae bacterium
AAGCACAAACGTGTACAGGAGGACAAACGTGTACAGAGGGACAAATGCGTACAGAAGGACAAACGCCTTCAGACGGACAAACGCGCACAGGCGGACGGACAAATGCAGATGAACGTGTTTACGACGTCCAGGCCAATCCTCAAATTGCCCGCTGGTTGCTCATGCATCTTTTGAACGTCGATCAGAATGAGTTAATCTCGGTCTTGGACAAGCCGATTTCTACGGAACATAAACGGTCATACACACATTGGATCGAAAGAGTCCTGTCCGGAGAACCCTATCAATATATTGTCGGCAGTGAAGAATTTTTCGGTCGGCCGTTTGAGGTGAATCCGGCGGTCTTAATCCCCAGGCCGGAGACGGAGTCTTTAGTTGAAGCGGTCATTGAACGCGTGCGGAAACTTTGGCCGGAACGTTCATCTGTCGCCGGTGTCGATGTGGGGACAGGCAGCGGGGTGATCGCCACAAGCCTCGCTCTGGCCTGTCCTCAGCTCAGCATGACGGCGGTGGACATTTCTTCCGAGGCGCTTGAGCTGGCCGAAAGAAATGCCCGCAAACACGGCGCCCGTGTCCGTTTTGTACACAGTGACCTGCTCCAGGCGCTGATCACCTCCAAACAAAAAGTGAACTTGATCGTCTCCAATCCACCGTATGTGGCCGAAAGTGAAAGGGAACAACTCAGCCGCACAGTCGTCGATTACGAGCCCCACGTGGCCCTTTTTGCCAAGGAAGAGGGTCTGTATTACTATCGGCAAATCATCGGCCAATCAACGGACGTCTTACTCAAGCCGGGCCTGATCGCTTTTGAGGTGGGTCACGGCCAAGCCGAACAAGTGGTTCAATTGATTCTGAACACATATCCTAAAGCCCGCTGTCAGATCAGGACTGACTTGTCTGGCATCGAACGGATCGTCCTCGCCGCGGTAGACAATTGACCATGCGGCAGACCATTGAGCACACGTCAGACAGTTGACCGTTTTTTAGGAAAGGAATCTTTTTTCAGTATGTTTAAACGCTTCTTTTCTTGACCAAGCTGAAGATAAATTCACAAATTGAAACAAGCCTGGCTTGATCAAGGAGAGGAGAAAATACTGATGCAATGGGGGACTCGTTTTCAAAGGATCGTCCTTTATGTCTTCACTGCTTTACTGCTGGTCACGATGAGCTGGGAGTATGAAAGAGATGTCGCCGCCAGTGTGGTGACAGAAGGGGTTATTCCAGACGAATCGATTCGTCTAAGAGTGTTGGCTCATGATGATTCGGCGGAGGAACAATGGTTAAAGCGGCAAGTGCGCGATGCCGTTGTTCAGGAAATTCACGGCTGGGCCAGAGAAGTGCACACCGTTGAAGAAGCGCGGCAGAAAATGGCAGCTTCACTCGGAGAAATCGAATCGCTTGTACGCGAAACGATTGAGGCAAGCGGTATGGAGCACAGCTTTACGGTCGAATTCGGCGATGTTCAATTTCCGTCTAAATTGTACGGCAGTCAGTTTTATCCCGCCGGGGTTTATGAAGCGCTGCTGATAACGATCGGTGAAGGTCAGGGCGCGAATTGGTGGTGTGTCCTTTTTCCGCCGCTCTGTTTCGTTGATTTTGGATCGGGAGAGGCTCAGCAGACGGATGCCGATGATGCGGCTTACTCAGACGGGAAAGCCGATGAAGAAGCCGAACGGAAATCGATGACAAGCGGCTTGGGGGCTGATGCTGAAGTTGACACGGACGATGCAGGCGGCGTTGAAGTCCGCTTTTTCGTCATCGAAGTGTTCAATCAGTTGAAATCATTTTTCAGTTAATGTGAGGATATGATGGGTCAATCTACTGGAGGCTAGTGAGCATGCCCAAAATGAAAGCGAAATGCTGGTTTATCCCCAACTATGTGGATAAACCTGTGGATAAACTAGTTACTAGTCAACAAATTCAAGAGGCTGCGCGGTGGCTTCGTCAGGGAGAGGTCGTTGCCTTTCCCACGGAAACCGTCTACGGGCTGGGTGCCAATGCGTTTGATGAACAAGCCGTGCAGCGTATTTTTGAAGTGAAAGGCAGACCGAACGATAATCCGTTGATCGTCCACGTCTCTCGGCTGGAAGATGTGGAAAAAATTGTGGATGAAATTCCGGAACAAGCGCAATGCTTGATGGACCGTTTTTGGCCGGGTCCTTTAAGTCTCGTTCTGCCGCAGGCGAAAGCGGTTTGTCCGGGCGTTACGGCCGGCCTTTCGACAGTGGCGGTCAGGATGCCTGATCATCCGCTGGCTTTGGCCCTCATTCAAGCTGCGCAGACCCCTTTGGCCGCTCCGAGTGCCAATCGTTCGGGGAAACCGAGCCCGACTTCGGCCGAACATGTTTTGCAAGATTTGGGGGAATCGATCGTCGGCGTACTGGACGGGGGTCCAACGGGAGTGGGTCTTGAATCAACCGTTGTTGATTTAAGCGGTGCAGAACCTATGATTCTCCGACCGGGAAGCATCACCCAGGAAGCGCTGGAAGACGTTCTCGGGCCTGTCCGGACGGACCCTGCTTTGGAGGACATGGACTTCAAGCCCAAGTCGCCGGGCGTGAAATATCAACATTATGCCCCGCAAGGCGAGTTGTGGCTTGTTTCGGATGAACACGGGCTGTCGGCCATGCGCCAGTTCATTATTCAAAAAGTGACCGCCGAGCAGCACAACGGTTACAAGACGGGCATCATAACGACCGCTGAAGGCCGGCCCATCTATGCATCGGCGTTTGGCGGAACAGGCGGGCATGCACCTCTCGTCTTATCGTTGGGCCGGCGCGCTGATCCCGCGCGAATGGCCCGCCGCTTATATGCCGTTTTGCGCCAATTTGATCAGGCCGGTATCGAACGCATTTATGCCGAAACGTTTCCCGCAACAGGGGTGGGTGCGGCGCTGATGAACCGTTTGTTGAAGGCTGCTGCATATCGGGTGATCCGCTAGCATTTTTGCTTTAGAGTTTGTGCCTAGAGTTTTTGCTTTAGAGTTTTTGCTTTCTTTTTCAGGCAGCTTGTACTTTTCCTCCTTTCCCTCGCATAAGGTGAAGCATGAGCCTGATTTTGCTGGAGGGAAAGAAATGGCGGATCATACCCAGCTCGGTGAATTGCTCACCTTAGGTTTACTGGCCTTGGCCATGGGGATGGATGCCTTTTCGATCAGTCTTGGTCTAGGTATGCGCCGTGTTCGACTGCGAAAACTGACTGAAATCAGTCTGCTCATCGGCCTGTTTCATATGCTGATGCCCATGTTGGGCATCGTCATGGGCAAGTATTTAAGTGAATTTATAGGTGATTTGGCCATTTATATCGGCGGCTCTATCCTAATTTTATTCGGTGTACATATGATTTTTTCTTCTTTTTTTGCGGAAAAATGGCCTGCCTGGACAGGGACGACCGGCTTGGGGCTGTTACTTTTTTCCTTAGGCGTCAGCATGGACAGTTTTTCGGTGGGACTGTCGCTCGGATTGTTTGCCGTCAATACGCTGCTGGCCATTCTCTTGTTTGGCCTTTCCGGTTTGATCATGACCGCCACAGGTCTGTTCATCGGCGGCAAAATCGGGTATCGAATGGGGGACTACGGTGAGGCGGTCGGGGGAATGATTTTAGTCGCTTTCGGGATCAAATTTTTGCTATGATAAAATCATCACTGCAGGGGTCTGAAGGGAGGCCAGCCGATGCGCAAGCATATCCTTTTCGTCTGTACGGGAAATACGTGTCGCAGCCCGATGGCCGAACATTTATTGCGCCATAAGGCCGGGGATATGTTCGACGTACAATCTGCGGGATTAGCCGCTTTTCCAGGTCAGGATGCGTCACCGGAAGTCATCCAACTTTTTAAGGAACGCCAGATTGCCATGAAGCACAAGTCGCAAAGCGTCACCGAAGCATTGATGGACTGGTCTGATCTTGTGCTGACAATGACCGAGAGACACCGTCAAATGTTAATAGACCGGTTTCCCGATCGGGCTGATCAAATCCATTGTTTGAAAGCATATGTTCAGACCGGGGACGGTAACAGCGGAGATTATGATATCGCCGATCCTTTCGGAGGCAATTCGGCAACGTATGCCCGGACATTTGAGGAAATGGAACGTTTGATCACCGCTTTGATTGAAAAGGAAACTGAAGATGAAAAGGATCGTGCTGATTGAGGACTCTGCCTGGGCGGAGTTCTTTTTTTATTTTTAAAAATTTAACGTTTTTCGCTGGAGAGGTCGCTTTCATCAGCCTCGATAGGTTATAATAAAACAATACGACAAGGAGGTTCTGGAATGAGAATTGCACTAGCTTCCGACCACGGGGGGCTGAATATAAAAAGGGAAATCAAAGCTTTGCTTGAAGAATTGGGGCATGAGTATGAAGATTTCGGCTGTCATTGCGCAGATTCAGTCGATTATCCCGACTATGCCCTCCCTGTGGCTGAAAAAGTGGCCCGGGGCGAGTTTGACAGAGGCATTCTCATTTGCGGGACGGGCATCGGCATGTCCATTACGGCCAACAAAGTGAAAGGGATTCGCTGTGCGCTTGTTCACGACACGTTTAGCGCGAAAGCGACTCGGGAACATAATGACAGCAATATACTGGCGATGGGAGAACGGGTCATCGGCCCCGGACTGGCGCGGGAAATTGCCAAAGTTTGGTTGGAAACGTCTTTTGCCGGGGGGCGTCACGAACGACGCCTTCAAAAAATTAAACAGGCGGAGTGATGCACATGACCGCTTCAGCCGACTTGACCACAAAAGTATATGAACAGTCAGCCCAAGTCATTGAAGAACTGATCGCTCATTTCCCGCTCAATGAGCAACACGTGCTCGTTTTCGGCGTCAGTACGAGTGAAATTGCGGGGGCGCGCATCGGAACGCACGGCAGTGAGGAGATCGCCGCCGCGGTGTATGAAGCGATCCGCGAAAAACAATCCAAATACAAATTTAATCCGGCCATTCAATGTTGTGAACATCTCAACCGTGCGCTGCTTGTGGAGCAGTCCGCAGCCGAACGGTTTGCTTGGGAGGCCGTGTCTGTCATCCCCGTGCCCAACGCGGGAGGTGCCCTGGCCGCTTACGCTTACCGCCAGTTTAAGCAGCCTCTCATGGTCGAACACATTCAAGCGGATGCCGGCATCGATATCGGCGATACGCTCATCGGCATGCATTTGAAACGTGTAGCCGTGCCCTTTCGCGGCAAACAGAAACAGGTCGGAAAAGCCCATGTGACGACGGCGACAACGAGACCGAAATTGATCGGAGGGCCGCGGGCTGTGTACATACTGGACTAAAGTTGCGGCTATACATTGGAAAAAAGACAAACAGGGATTGGCAAGACAAACAGGGATTGGCAAAATTTTTAAATGGGAAGGCAGGATGAACGTGATGAACGAATTACATAAGCAAGACGCCCAAGTGTATGAAGCGATACAGGCAGAACTGACCCGCCAGCGGGACAAAATCGAGCTGATCGCTTCAGAAAACTTTACCAGCCGGGCAGTGATGGAAGCGATGGGCAGCGTGCTAACGAATAAATATGCGGAAGGTTACCCGGGTCGCCGTTATTACGGCGGATGTGAACACGTCGATGTCGTCGAAAATATTGCCCGTGACCGGGTCAAAAAGCTGTTTGGCGCAGAGCACGCCAATGTTCAGCCCCATTCCGGCGCCCAGGCCAATATGGCCGTCTATTTTTCCGTTTTGGAGCCGGGAGATACAGTGTTGGGCATGAATTTGTCTCACGGCGGACATTTGACGCACGGCAGTCCGGTTAATTTTTCCGGCACCTTGTACCAGTTTGTTGAATATGGCGTGGATCGAGACACCCATCTGATCAATTATGACGATGTCTTGGCCAAAGCGAAAGAGCATCAGCCCAAATTGATCGTCGCCGGGGCCAGTGCCTATCCGAGGGTGATTGACTTTGCCAAGCTGAAGGAGATCGCCGATGAAGTCAACGCCCTTTTGATGGTGGATATGGCCCATATCGCGGGACTGGTGGCGACCGGTCATCATCCATCCCCTGTGCCTCATGCCGACATTGTCACCTCCACCACACATAAAACATTACGCGGACCGCGCGGCGGGATGATTCTTTGCAAAGAAAAATACGCCAAACAGATCGATAAAGCCGTATTTCCGGGCATTCAGGGTGGTCCCTTAATGCATATTATCGCGGCCAAAGCCGTCGCTTTTCAGGAAGCGCTCAGCCCTGCATTTAAAGCCTACTCCCAGGCGGTGATCGACAACGCCAAAGCATTTGCCAAGGCGTTGAAAGATGAAGGATTAGAACTCGTTTCCGGCGGCACGGACAACCATTTAATTCTCGTGGACGTGCGCAATTTGAATTTGACCGGTAAAGACGCGGAACAGCTGCTCGATGATGTCGGCATCACCTGCAACAAAAACACCATCCCTTATGATCCGGAGAGCCCTTTTGTCACCAGCGGCTTGCGTCTCGGAACGGCCGCGGTAACCACCAGGGGTTTTGATGCCCAGGCCATGGCTGAAATTGCCCGGACGATCGCTCTCGTCTTGAAAAACCCGTCCGATGAGTCCAAGCAAAACGAAGCAAGAGAACGCGTCCGTTCATTGACGCAGAACTACCCGCTCTATCCGGAAATATAGGAGGGTTCCGTTTGAGTAAAGTGTACGTATTTGATCATCCTTTAATCCAGCACAAACTGACCTATATCCGCGATAAAAACACGAAAACGAAAGAATTTCGGGAGCTGGTAGACGAAGTCGCCACCTTAATGGCTTACGAAATCACACGGGACATGCCCGTCAAAGAAGTGGACGTCGAAACGCCTGTCGCCCAATGTAAATCCTACATGCTCTCCGGGAAAAAATTGGGCCTCGTTCCTATCCTGCGGGCAGGTTTGGGCATGGTCGAAGGTATTTTGAAATTGATTCCGGCAGCCCGTGTCGGACATGTCGGCCTCTATCGGGACCCGAACACTTTGGAGCCTGTCGAGTATTACGTAAAACTGCCCAAAGATGTCCGGGAAAGAGATTTTATTGTCATCGACCCGATGCTGGCCACCGGCGGATCGGCCGTGGCGGCCATTGATAGTTTGAAAAACCGCGGTGCCGTCAACATCAAACTGATGTGTCTCATCGCCGCTCCGGAAGGCATTGAGAAAGTCCAGGACCGACATCCGGACGTGGATATTTTTGCTGCCGGCGTCGATGAGAAATTGGATGAAAAAGGTTACATTGTGCCCGGCTTGGGAGACGCCGGAGATCGGTTGTTCGGAACAAGATAAGGCAAAGGAGATCAACATGTCGGAAAAAATTAAAGTCATGTCTGTATTCGGCACAAGGCCGGAAGCTATCAAGATGGCTCCGCTTGTTCACGAATTAAAGAAACACCGCCAAATTGAATCGTACGTGACCGTGACGGCCCAACATCGGCAAATGTTAGATCAGGTGTTGAACATTTTCGATATTCAGCCTGACTTCGATTTAAACATTATGCAGGACAGACAGACGCTGAGCCAGGTGACGATTCGTGCGCTTGAAGGTTTGGAAAAGGTCATTCACGAAGTGCAGCCCCAGCTGATCCTTGTGCACGGAGACACATCAACCACCTTTGTCGCCAGTCTGGCCGCTTTTTATCATCAAATCAAAGTGGGCCATGTCGAGGCAGGGCTGAGAACTTACAATAAATACTCGCCGTACCCCGAAGAAATGAACCGTCAGCTGACCGGCGTTTTGGCTGATTTGCATTTTGCCCCGACAGAGCAAGCCGCCCGACATTTACTGCAAGAAAACAAAAAGGAAGAAGCGATATTTATCACCGGGAATACGGCGATAGACGCCTTGAAAACAACGGTTAGAAAAGATTATGAGCACCCCGTTTTAGACAAAACGCACGGTGACAGGGTGGTGCTTGTCACCGCCCACCGTCGCGAAAACCTAGGGGAACGCATGCGAGGCATGTTTCGGGCGATCAAGCGCTTAGTCAACGAACACGGGGACATTCAGGTCATTTACCCTGTGCACCTCAATCCTGTTGTCCAGGAAGCCGCCCAATCGATTTTAGGAAACGATGAGCGCATTCATTTAATCAAACCGTTGGGGGCCTTGGATTTCCACAATTTTGCAGCGAGGTCCCACCTCATTTTGACCGATTCCGGCGGGGTACAGGAAGAAGCCCCGTCACTCGGAATTCCCGTTCTCGTCCTGCGCGATACGACAGAAAGACCGGAAGGGATCGAAGCGGGGACATTGAAATTGGCCGGAACGAATGAAGACGATATCTTTCAATTGGCCCATCAACTGTTAACGGATCAAGGTGTGTATGAACAGATGGCCAGGGCATCCAATCCGTACGGTGACGGCGAGGCTTCCCGGCGCATCGCCGAGGCCATTCTTTATCATTTCGGACTAAGAAGTGAAAGGCCGGATACGTTTCAAGTTTGACGATCGAGACATACCGTTCATTTTGTTGTCATGTCAGCCCATGTCCTCGCCTGTCGTTGCGTCGTTAAGCGTTCGATCGAAAGCTTTCGATCGCATATGATCCATCCCGTACCGCTTGCTGTCGGTACGGAATTTTTTATGCCGGTTTTTTGCTCGATGGCCGTGGCGGAATGGTTCAGCACGAAGATGGCATCGGCAGGATTTCCGGGGTTGCCTCGACATGGTATGATGATGGTAATGAGGTCGTCAAGAAAGGGAGATGCCGGATGGAAAATCTGAAGGTGCTCATTGCTGACGATGA
>CALBTX010000197.1 GCA_937967685.1 uncultured Bacillaceae bacterium
TGAAAGACACACTGAGCGAAATCAAAGATGATACCAATTTCATCCGACGACGGCTGGACAAGGACAAAGAGGAACAACTGAAACAATACAAAAATCTAACCTGGAAAATTATTGGCGGCGTCGTGCTAGCCGTTATTTTGATCCAGTTAGGACTACAGTAGGAGGGATTTTTATGCAACAAGCGATTGTGAGACTGGTAGTGCTGGCTGTGTTGTTGTTGAATCAGACATTGATTGTGATGGGTTGGAATCCATTGCCGTTCTCCGAAGATGAAATCTATGAAGGTGTATCGTCTGTAGCCACAGTGGTGGCGGCTATCGTGGCATGGTGGAAGAACAACAGCGTGACGAAAGAGGCCCAGCAGGCTGATGAGTATTTGAGGAAGTTGAAGGAGGCGAAAAACCGTGACTAAGATTTTCATTGACCCGGGACATGGAGGGAATGATCCGGGTGCTGTTGGAAATGGGTTGAGGGAAAAAGATTTGACTTTGGATATCTCCAAGAGAATTGAGGATTTACTTAAAAAATACAGCGGCGTACAAGTTAGGTTGAGCCGTACTACAGACAAAACTCTCAGTCTTAATCAACGTACCGACTTGGCGAACAGATGGGGTGCAGACTATCTACTATCTGTCCATATTAACGCCGGTGGAGGGACCGGTTTTGAATCGTATATCTATAACGGTGGTGTGTCTGCAAAAACAGGCCAGGCCCAAAATGATATTCACGGGGCTATCATAGATGCAATTGATGTTCGAAACCGAGGGGAAAAGAGAGCCAACTTCCACATGTTACGTGAGTCTACATGCCGGCTTTATTGACTGAGAATCTATTTATTGACAGGAAAGAGGACGCGGATAACTTGAAAGATAATGTCTTTCTTGACCGGGTCGCACAAGGTCATGTGAACGGACTAGTGAAGGTGTTTGGCTTGAAAAAGAAGTCAACCAAAACTGCTTCCAAATCGGCCTCTAAAACAACCTCGGAAAATACGTACATTGTAAAACCCGGAGATACATTAAGCGCTATAGCAAGAAGATATAAGACCACTGTAAGCGAGTTAGCAAAAATTAATAATATAGACAAGCCTGATCTCATCAGAGTGGGGCAGAGGATTAAACTGCCTGGTTCATCGAGTGCTGGATCTGGTTCCACATCTAGAGTAGCTAAGCCTGTTTTACGAAGAGGTATGAAGAATTCAGAGGTTAAAATATTGCAGCAGAACTTGACTGACCATAGGCCGCAGTTTAACCCAAGAGGAATAGACGGGAGCTACGGACCATTGACCGAAGACGCCGTTTTGCGCTACCAAAAATATTATGGTGTAAAGCCTTATGATGGGATATACGGCCCTAAAACCGCTGCAAAATTGAAGGAAACACTGTATGATTCCTAACCATCTGATCCATGTATGCTATTTCCTCTTAAACAATCAGCCCATCTCCATCGTTGAGGGGTGGGCTTCAAATACCTCCTCACATACTCCTCCGTGTGATTCCTCACCATGTGATCCATATATGACATTTCTTCATGGATTCCCCGGCACTTGATTCGGTATCGAAAGTTTTTCCCCGTCGGGATCTCTTCCACTTGGTACCACAAAAAAGCCCGCCACTAAGCGGGTCTATACAGATCATCCACCTTACACCCAAACAGTTTAGCCAACATCCACAACTTCGGCACGGGTGGGTACGACTTCATATTTGACCACCGTGTCACCTGAGCAACGGACACCCCGCAATATTCGGCCACTTCTTTTCTATCCAATCCATTTTCGATCATTAATATTTTGATCCGGCACTTTAACTCCATGCAACCAACTCCTTTCATGTTATTGTACGAGCCTTTTTCCGAAAAAAATAAGGAATTTTGTCATTGTCCAAGCATTTTTTCTCGACAAGGAACATATGATGTACTAATCAAAGCGAAAGGAGGGATACCGTGAAAGTCGTTGATCTGAGGAAAGAACGCTGGAAGAACATCGGATACTGGTCACTAGGGATCGGGGCTATCTGCCTGGAACTATACGCCGGGCATTTGATTTATAACTTGTAGGAGGGAATCACATGTGGTCGGTACACAATCGTATGGCTGAATTATGGTTTATCAACAAAAAACGCCCTCTGACTGAGGACGAAGAAAAAGAGATGTGTATTTGCTTGGAAGCCAACGCAAACAAGGCTT
>CALBTX010000198.1 GCA_937967685.1 uncultured Bacillaceae bacterium
TTTCTGGTTTGTAAATTTTAATGCTCAAACAGAAAATATTTTTTCGATGACAAATTAATTTAATAAGATGAGAGAAAGATGAGAGAGACAATCAATAAAAAAGAGTTAGCTCGATGATGGATCGAACCTAACTCCATTGATATAAATGATTCAATCGATAAAAAACATCCTTCTATTCATACATGTCATAGACGGGCAATTTAACTCACACGTCATTTTTTTCTCCCAAGCCGTGAGTGGACATAAATTGCCGATCAGTTGGAGTGATGTAAGCTACGACTTGACCCATAAATCAACAAATTCGTTGACCTTCATTTGCCAGAGCTTATCTTCATCGCCATACAATGAAATCACCTTTTGCTTCTGTTCATTAGATAACCGCGAAGAAATGTTGGATTCAAACTTACGATATAATAACGGCTGCCCTTCTTTCCGTCGGAAACGGTGTCCGACGGGATATTTCTTTTCCAATTTATCTGTGACAGATCCATCTTTGAATTTAATTTGGACGGCGTTGGCAATGGCACGTTTGTTTGCGTCCAAATATTCTCGCGAATATGTCTTATTTTCGACGACCTTCATTTTGTCACGCAGTTCATCGATTAGCGGATTGCTGGCAACATCGTCTTCATAATGATCAGCTGTAATCTCCCCGTAAATCAAGCCGACAGCTGTAATGTATTGCAAGCAGTGATCGCGATCGGCAGGGTTGTTTAACGGTCCTTTTTTATCAATGATCCGTATGGCCGACTCATGCGTTTCAATCAAAATTTCCTCAATTTCTGTCAGCCGATTCTTTACTTGTTCATGTAGTTCTACCGCACACTCCGCCGCCGTTTGCGCATGAAATTCCGCTGGGTAAGAAATCTTGAATAAAATATTTTTCATGACATAATCGGCAAATGATTGCGCCAGCGTGATGGATTTTCCGCCCATTAATACATCTTCAAACCCCCATTTTTCCGCAGTTAATGCTGTGGGATACCCCATCTCGTTCCGCAAAGCCATCATGGCCAGCCACACTCCGCGACTAGTTGCGTCACCGGCCGCCCAAGACTTTCGAGATCCGGCATTGGGATAATGACGGTACGTACGTAAACTCGCGTTATCTATCCAAGCGTTGGAAACAGCGTTCAGAATCTGCGTTTTTGTTCCTCCCAGTAGCTGAGCCGCCACAGCCGTTGTAGCGATCTTGACAAACAACACATGATCAAGACCTTGTCTGTTCAAACTATTTTCGAGCGAAAGAATCCCTTGAATTTCATGCGCTTTAATGAGTGCTTGCAATACCTCCTTCATCGTTAACGCTGCTTTGCCTTCGTCCATATTTTTACGGCTGATGTAATCAGCGACCATTAGGATGCCGCCCAGGTTGTCCGATGGATGCGCCCATTCCTGCGCCAACCAGCAGTCGTTATAATCCAGCCAACGAATCATCGTACCAAAGCAGAACGATGCCTGCACGGGATCCAGATACAAAGAAGTCCCTGGTACTTTGCTTCCAATTTCAACTGACATCGGTACGACAGGCCCTAAAAGTTTTGTACATGTGGGGTAGTTTAAGGCCAACATCGCACATCCCATACTGTCAAACAGGACATCTTTGGCGACAGCGAATGATTCAGCATCTCCTACGTCATCGCGTTGTACATAATCGGTCATTTGTTCAATCACCTCATCGAAACGCTTTGCAAACTGCCTAACCATTCCCTCGTACTCCTCCTTCGTCTATTTTAGGTAGCACTGTTTTGGCAATACTTTGATCCAAGTCTTCATATTTCTCCAGTTGAATCAAGCGATAGAGTTCTTCTCTCGTTTGCATCTCTGTCAAAGCATTTTTTTGCGTGCCATCTTCCAAAATTTTTTTAAATATACGTTCGTAGGCTTTAGCAGCTACACGTAATGAAGTCACCGGGTAAATGACCATGTCGTATCCCATTTCCTGAAATTGATTCGCTGTATAGTAAGGCGTCTTGCCAAATTCAGTCATATTCGCTAGCAGCGGAACGTTGATTGCTGCAGAAAACCTTTTAAAATCAGCTTGAGTGGTAATGGCTTCCGGAAAAATAGCATCAGCACCGGCTGCCTCATAAGCCTTCGCGCGATCTATGGCTGCTTCCATTCCCTCGACGCTGTGAGCATCCGTTCGAGCCACTAAAACGAGCGAGGGGGCAACGTTTTTCACCATCTTGATCTTTTCAACCATTTCTTCCACTGTCACTAATTGCTTTCCATTTAAGTGACCACATTTTTTGGGAATTTTTTGGTCTTCCATCTGAAGGGCCGCCACCCTTGCTTCAACCATTTCTTTAGCTGTGCGGGCCACATTTAACGGTCCGCCAAAACCATGATCAACATCGACTAATAAGGGAAGATTTGTCGCCCGAATGATTTCATTGGCGCGTTCAGCCACTTCTGTTGAATGTAAAAGACCAATATCCGGGATTCCTTTACTTGCTGTTAAGGCTCCTCCCGACAAATATAATGCAGAAAATCCGACTTGTTTGGCGACCAGAGCGGCCATGGCATCATGAGTACCTATGATTTGCAGGATCCTCTGTTCATTCATTTTCCGACGAAAAATTGAAGCCATCTCCTCTTGAGAAGATGGATCTGAGACAAGCCAAGTCAAGCATATCCCTCCTTTAAAGGATGAAATTCCAATACAAAAACATCGAGATAATAATGACGGCTACCCAAACGGCCATTGACACGAAACCGACTTTCAGTAAATCTCCTGTTTGAAAATGATTGTACGAATAGCTGATTAAATGAACGGGAGATTGAGTAATTAATAAAAATCCAGGCACTGCCGCTAAATATACCCCCATGGCAAGTACTAGCGGAGAAACTTGTAACTGTTCGCCAACGGCCAAGGCTAATGGCAAGATGATTGTCAAGTATCCCAAGACATTGACAAAAACGACACGAACTAGAGCGGTAAGGATAATGAAACCGACCACAATGTGCGAACTACTGAGTGCATGACTGTTATTTATGAAAAAGCTGGCCAATGTATTTAAAGTTCCTGTTTCAACTAACACGTTGGACAGCATTAAAGTTGAGGCAAAAAAAATCATCATGTCCCACTCTACAGCTGTTTTCACCTCACTCCATTTCATGACACCGATAGAAGGAAATGTAGCCAGAATGGCTCCTAACAAAGCAATCAAAGATATCGGTTGATGATGCAGGGGTTGTGTCAACCATAAACAAATGGTCACACTAATAATCAAAGCCATGCGTATTTCTTCCCGTTTCCACGGGCCCAACTTCTGTTTCTTGGCCTGAATTAATTGTCTGATCAGCCGAACATCGATTTGTTCTATAGGAAATCGATACAAAAAAATGAACCATAGAAAGAAGACAAAAACGCAGATCGGGACTCCAATAGACAAAATCCAAGTCAAATAATTCATTTGATGAGATATACCGGAAAACATGCCAAAGGCATAAATTGTTGAACTTGCTCCAGTGGGAACGAAGGCTGCCGATAAAGCACTGACATAGGCAATACCGATAAATAGAGACTTGCCTACATTTTTGGCATGGTGTAATTCCCGTAAGTTTTGTATCAAATCATTGAGTATCGAACTGATCAGTTGACCTTTGCCAATGTTTGAAGGAATCAATATCGTCAGGACGAATTCCAAAATAAATGAAACGAAAACTAATAATCTACCCGATCCTTTCGCCAAACTTAAAATGGATAATGAAATTCGGTTGGCCAAACCCGTTTTAATAAAAGCGTGGGCCAAAATAAAAGTTGAAAATAAAAGCCAGACGAGGCTTGAACCGAAATAACTTAATGCTTCGTCATATGTTAAAAAATGAAATGCAACGATGAGAATGAAAAGCAGAGAGCTAAATGCTAAAGGGAACACTCTCCCGATCCATAACAATTGAATGATCAACAGCGCTCCCAATGCTTTGATCTGCATATTCCAACCCGGAATTATAAAGACGCCATACAGAAGGAGTGTAATGATGAGTAAAATCTTATTCCGTTTTGCCATTCCTTGATCGTCCTAATTGGATGATTTCATTTTCCTGCTGTTCTTAAACCAAGAAACAATAAACGGATAAGTGATCGACAAAATTGTCAATAGACATAACGTAATGGATACAGGCGAAGCGAATAAAACATTCAGCAGGCTATCGTGTGCTGTTAAGCTTTTTCTAAAGTTCTGTTCCATGTCTGACCCGACAATGACCGCCAATATTAGGGGAGCAATCGGAAAATTGAACAGTTTCATAAACAAACCGATGATTCCAAAAATGACCAGAACGTAAAAGTCGATCACACTATAGCTTAATGTGTACGTCCCGATGAACGCCAAGACCAAGATCAACGGGTATAATATTCTGGGGGGTGTATTTAAAATTTTTACCAACAGACCGATCAGCAAAATGTTGATCATGACCAAGAAAATATTACCGATAAACATACTATTGACCAATGTCCAAACCATTTCCGGATTATTTTCAAACAATAACGGACCCGGACGCATCCCTAACATAATGACGGCACCCAAAATCACGGCTGTTGTTCCCGAGCCCGGAACCCCCATGGTCAACAACGGAATAAATGCACCGACAGATGCGGCATTATTTGATGATTCAGGCGCTGCCACACCTTCAATGGCACCCTTTCCGAACTGTTCCGGATGTTTGGAAAGCTGCTTTTCAGTCGTATAGCTGAGCATTGAGGCAATGGCTCCTCCTGCACCGGGTAATACGCCAACCAAAAAACCAATGGGCGCATTGCGGATGATCGACCATTTGGAACGTTTCCACTGTTCTTTGGTAATCCACATCTTTCCCAGCTTATTTTTATTTTTTAATCGGTCCAAATGCAAATAGTTATATAACACTTCGCTGACCGCATAGACGCCAATAATGACAACTAAGAAATCGATCCCTTCGCTTAATTGTGGGATATCAAACGTGAAACGATGGACTCCGGTTTGCAAATCGATTCCAACAGTACTTAAAAGCAGCCCCAGGGACATGGCAATAAACCCTTTGACCATGTTATCTTTGGATAATGACACCGTTGCGGACAAAGCAAACAAAAAGAGCAAAAAATATTCGGCTGGTCCAAAATTTAAAGCAAATCCCGCCAAAGGTTTGGCTAAAAGAATGAAACCGATCGTCGCAATGATTCCGCCGATCAAGGAGGCAATCGCTGATATGGTTAGGGCCTGCCCCGCCTGACCGTTTCTTGTCATGGGATATCCGTCAAAGGTCGCTGCGATGGCAGATCCGTCCCCAGGCGTGTTTAATAATATCGAACTGCGAGAACCTCCGTACATTGCACCATAGTAAATCGCAGCCATTAAAATTAATGCGCTTGTCGGGTTCATACCAAACGTAATCGGAATCAACACGGCGACTGCCGTTGCTGGACCAAGCCCCGGTAACATACCGACGATCGTACCAAGAAAGCCCCCGATCAGTACCCATAAAAGATTGATGGGCTGAAACGCCGTCGTCAAACCTTCCATAAAGTTTTGCAATTCTATTCCCATGCTTAACTCTCCTCACTACGGTAAGCTGACACGAAGTAATTCGGCAAAAGAATACCATGATACGAACGAGAAGATTACGGCAATTAAAATATTTTGCATCCATTTTTTCCGGCCATTCACAACGAATAATAGCCCTCCCAAAAAAATCATCGTTGAAATCAGGAACCCGATTCGTTCAAATAAAAAGGTATAAATAAAAATTAAGACGAGCGTGGCGATCATTAGTTTGAGTGTGTTTCCTTTTAGTTGCTTAAACGCTTCGATCTCTTCTGCGCGTTTTTTCCACTCTTGGACGAGATAAATGACGCTCATGAGCAACAAAAAGACACCTATTATCGCCGGAAAATACAACGGGGCATTAGGGTCACCCACTTTTGATTTTGTTTGCCCAAATGTGAG
>CALBTX010000199.1 GCA_937967685.1 uncultured Bacillaceae bacterium
TCGGAGGGGGAGAAAAGATATGGTTTTTAAAATTGCCGTCATTCCGGGGGACGGGATTGGCCAAGAGATTGTCACTGAAGGAATCAAGGTGCTTCAAGCGGCTCAGGAAATCGTCTCAGGTTTCGAACTGGAATTTGAATCGTTCAATGCGGGGGCGGAGCTGTATCGAGAAACAGGGGAAGCGTTGCCCCAAACGGTATTTGACGCCTGTCAGGCGAGCGATGCCATTTATTTGGGTGCCATTGGCTTGCCCGATGTGCGAGAGGAATCGGGTCCGGAAGTCGGTGGTCAAGTCATGTTTAAGCTGCGTTTTGATCTGGATTTGTTTGCAGGTGTGCGACCATTTAAGTTATACCAAGGCGTTCGATCACCACTCGCCAATGTCAGCAAGATTGACTTTGTCGTTCTTCGAGAAAATATTGAAGGGCTGTTCGCTTCTTATGGAGGGGGATCGGTCGTCGCCGATGAGGTGGCGACGGACACTTTGGTGATCACGAGAAAGGGAACCGAAAAGATCACAGAGTATGCCTTTCAATTGGCTCTGAAAAGAAACGGACGGGTTTATGACGGTCAAAAAATGGTCACCTGTACAGATAAGAGTAATGTATTTCGTTCCTTTGCTTTTTTTAAAAACATTTTTGAACAGGTGGCGGATCGATATAAAGGTCAGGTTCAGAAAGATCATGTTCTGATCGATGCCATCACTTTGTTACTCGTTCAACAGCCCCATATGTTTGATGTCATTGTCACGGAAAACCAATTCGGTGACATCATCTCCGATTTGGCCGGGGCGTTGGTGGGCGGAATGGGCATGGCACCTTCAGGTGATATTGGTTATCATCATGCCATGTTCCAACCGGCACACGGTTCGGCCCCGACGATAGCAGGCAAGGGCATTGCTAATCCCGTTGCCGCCATTCTTTCGGGGAGGATGATGTTAGACTGGTTGGGAGATCAGCATCATCATCAAGCCGCGAAAACAGCGGCTGCCGCGATTGAATTAGCCGTCATGAATACATTGAAGACCGGCATAAAAACAGTGGATATTGGCGGAAAAAGTTCTACCTCATCGTTTGGAGACGAGGTGGTCAAACAATTGCAAAAGCTTTCAAATCAGCTGGATCATTTGTGAGGACATGTATGGGGACATTCTAATATTCAAATTTGTGAATAAAAGTCTATATTAAAAATCTTGATTTTTATTTTTATTAGAAGCTATCTCTTTGTTTGGCCGTTCTTTCTTCTGGTTGCGGGTTGAGGGTGATCAGAGGAAGGAATGTTTTTTTGTTTGAAGAAGTTTATGATACAATATTTCCAGGGACTTAAAGAAGCAGGTGAATCCATTGAAAAATCTGATGGGCGTTCTTCAGGAACAACACGGTGATGAGTTAACTTTTCAAGACGGTAAAGTTCAGTGGGATAAATCTTTGCTGCTCACTTTAAGAAAACTAGGCTACGACTTAAAACTTGAAGATTTCGCCACCAGGATCTATCTGTATAGGGGAGAACGCTGTCTGGGGGAAGTGGACTATGAGGTGGAGGAAAGAGAGCCTGATTTTGAGTATTCGGATGCGTATGAAGTGCTGCTCTTGGATTTATCCCGCTTCGCGGCCTGACTTTGGCCTTCAAACATTGAAGGGTTGAGAGGGATTATTGTCTATTTTTCTGATAATACTCCCATAAGAAATCTTGGAACAATTTTTCGTTCGGCGTTAATTCACGGTTTCGAGGAGTGATGAAACCAACTGTTCTCGTAATCCGCGGTTCGCGGATTTTCACTTTGGCGACGCTCTCCGATCCTTTTCCGGCTAAAGAAACCGAAGGCAAGATGCCGACACCTAAACCGGCGGCAACCAATCCTCTAATGGCCACGGAATCTTCCCCTTCGAAAGCGATTTCAGGTTCAAAACCGGCCTGCGCACAGGCGTCGACGACAATTTTTCTCATCATGAAACCGGGACGAAACATGACAAACGGTTCATCCTCTAATTGAATCAAGCGAATCGATTTGTGATCGGCCAGATGATGATCATGCGGTAAAATGGCCAACATTTCTTCAGTGAAAAACACGTGTCCTTCTATTTCAGGGTGATCGGTGGGTACGGGTGAAACAAAAGCGATATCCAGTTCGCCTTCAATCATATCATCGATCATTTTCGTCACTGTTCCCTGCATCAATTGGAATTTAATATTCGGATATTCCGCCCGAAAAGCGGAGACAACGTTAGGCATCGTATAAGCAGCCAAGCTGTGAGGAAAACCGATGCGAATCTCTCCCGACTCTGTATCCAAATATTCCTTTACCTCCAGAATCGCTTTGTCAATTTCGGCAATGGCGGATTCGATGCGATTGAGAAACATCTTGCCGATCGGTGTTAATTTCACATTTCTGCCGCTGCGTACAAATAATTGCGCCCCCAGTTCTTCTTCCAATTTGGCGATTTGTCTGCTGACGGCGGACTGTGCCACATGCAGCTTTTCAGCGGCCTTCGTCACGTGCTCATGTCTGGCCACCTCGATAAAATACTTCATTTGTCGGAGTTCCATGCTGAACAATCCCCTTTTTATCTCAGAAAGAGATCAATTTCATCTCAAAAATATATTAGAAATGTCAGAACGCGTCATTTAAAATAAAGTGAACGGTTAGTGGCAGACGTTTTAGATTGCATGTCCTCTGCAATGCCCAATAGGAGCGGTAAACGGATTTTCACTTTTTTGTCACGGTTGTTATGTTATATTTTTGATGGACGTGGTATTCTTCTTATACTATACCTGATTAGATGGGAAAGACAAATAAGTTAAGCTGATTCGTTTCAGATTAAAGGTAAGCAGCGTTTTGGAGAGAGGTGGTTTGTGATGAAAGAGGAACTGGTCATGGAAAAATCAGCAGCTGAAAATTTAAATCCTTACCATATTGTTCAAAAACAGATTGAAGATGCGGCCGGTCTGTTGGACGTCGAGCCGCATGTCATTGAAATTTTAAAAAAACCGAAGAGAGTGTTGAGTGTCTCTTTCCCAGTGAAAATGGACGACGGAACAGTACGCGTCTTTGAAGGCTTCCGTTCTCAGCATAATGATGCCATTGGACCGACCAAAGGAGGCATTCGCTTTCATCCCGACGTGACGATGGACGAGGTGAAGGCATTGTCCATGTGGATGTCCTTTAAATGTGGCGTTGTTGGACTGCCTTTGGGCGGGGGTAAAGGCGGCGTGATTTGCAATCCAAATGAATTGAGCGAGAATGAGCTGGAGAGAATCAGCCGCGGATTTATGGAAGCGATCGTCGATTACGTCGGTCCTGAAAAAGACGTTCCCGCCCCTGATGTGTATACGAATGCCCAAGTGATGGGCTGGATGATGGATACGTACAGCCGGATGAACCGAACTTTTTCTCCGGGTGTGATCACCGGAAAGCCGTTAAGCATCGGCGGTTCGGCAGGGAGAAGCCAGGCAACGGCCCAAGGCTGTGTTTATACGATCATCGAAGCGTTGAAAGATTTAAACAGGCCGATCAAGGATGCCACCGTGGCCATTCAAGGATTTGGCAATGCGGGGCGAACGGCGGCCAGACTGCTTCGTGAATTAGGATGTAAAATTGTTGCCGTCTCCGATTCACAAGGTGCCATTTATATGCCGGAAGGCCTTGATCTTGTTCAGTTAGAACAATTCAAGGACCATGATCAGGCATCGATCACAGATTATCCATGTGCCGATATCGATCAACATGAATTATTGGAGCTCGATGTAGACATTCTCATTCCGGCTGCCATGGAAAATGTCATTTCACTGTCCAATGCCGACCGGATCAAAGCTTCCATTGTTGCCGAAGCTGCGAACGGGCCTACGACACCCGAGGCCGATAAAATTTTGAGTGAAAAAGGAATTATTGTTATTCCGGATATTTTGGCCAACGCCGGCGGGGTAACCGTCTCTTATTTCGAAGGTGTACAAAACGCCATGAACTACTACTGGTCTGAAGAAGAAGTGAATGAAAAGCTGGAACAGACGATGGTCAAAGCATATCAAGACGTATCCAATTTGGCCAAAGAACACGGAACAAACATGCGTATGGCCGCGTTTATGATTTCTATTTTGCGCATTAGAGATGCGATGAAAGCTCGCGGCTGGATTTAAAACTTTCATGCATTGACCGTGAGTTTTCCTTAATTGCTGTTATTGATGACCGATTGGCCAGCATCAAGAAAAAAGTGGGGAGGCATGCTTAACAAGCATGCCTTCCTGTTTTTGGATGGATTCCATTCATCGCTCATTTTATCCGTGTTTTTAATTGATGAATGTTTGTTTTTTTTCTAAAATATTAACAAAAAACAACTCAATGTATATAGACGACCACACGTTACGATGTGGATACCCATTAAAAAAGGAGTAGATGGCTTATGAGCGAAGTGAAACAATTGATGAACGATTGGCTGCAACACCGAAAGGTTTTGGAGGAACTGCTGGAACAGATCGATGATGCCCATCTTCATTTTAAGCCGTGGGAAGGTTCAATGAGTTTAAGCGAACTGGCCCTCCACGTTGCCGCATCAAATGATGCCTTTGTCACTGTGGTGAAAACAGGGGGAGAGCTCATCATTCCGGATGTCCCTGAATGCAGAACTATGGATGAGGTGCGCAAGGCGGTCAGAGATTTTACCAAAAAAACGAAAGATACATACGAATTGTTAACTGAAGCCGATCTTGAAGCCGAAAGCCCCATTCCACACCCCAAACTTCAAGGAAAAAGAAAAATATTGCTCAAGACGGTATATGAACACGAGATCCATCACAAAGGCCAATTGTTCGTTTATGCTCGGATGGCTGGTGCCAAATCTCTCCCCTTTTTCCGTTAAGATGCAGGAACGAAGAAAAAATGCGGACACCTCTGATCCTTTTCTTTCTGGCCCGTGC
>CALBTX010000200.1 GCA_937967685.1 uncultured Bacillaceae bacterium
TCGAACGATCCCGGCGTACAACTGAATACATGTTCAGCCGACAGGTGCCCGGGAATGGATGGAGAAGCGTACTTTGCCAGTCCCATCCGTTCGGGTTAAAAGGGAAGTCGGTGAGATTCCGACACGGTCCCGCCACTGTGATTTGGGGGACTTTTTCACGATGCCACTGTTTTTGTCAAGGAAAACGGGAAGGCGAAGAAGTCATGTTCCCATAAGTCAGTAAACCTGCCTGTCAGGCTTGCTTGGTCGTCCTTCGGGGAAAAGGAAACCAGCAGATCGGCGCATGCTCAGGTCTAACCATCGTCATGTGGAAGCTTGCAAGCTTTGTTGAAGCTTTGCGACCATGTGGAGCTTTATGCTCAGGCGATGACGATAAGACCCATGAGGCTCATATAGGCTTTTATGCGTCTTTCATGCTCAACGAATACCTTCTTCCTGCAGGAAGAAGGTTTTTTTGTTCATAATGAATCACCCGGATAGGATAGATCGCAATGAAGATAGGGGTAAGTAAAAGAGGATTATGGCTTTTGCTCGTGGCTTGTCTGATTTTCGCATTGGCTGCCTGTTCAGGGTAGAATGAACCATCTGAGGCTCCGGATGCAGCACGAAATCCGGCAACGGATCAAGCACCTTCGACATCGGAAGAGAGTCTCAGCACGGAATATCCGCTTACGATAACGGATGCCAGTGGCGTTGAGCTTGTTTTTGAACAGGCGCCGGAACGCATCGTGTCCACTTCTCCGGCGGAAACCGAAATTTTGTTTGCGATCGGGCTGGGGGACAAAATCGTAGCCGTTTCCGATTTTTGCAATTATCCGGAGGAAACGCAGTCAAAAATGAAAGTCGGTGGGGTGACTTCACCGAATATAGAAGCGATCATAGCCGCAGAACCCGATCTTGTCGTCGGCGGAATTTCACTGAGCATGGAGTCGGCTGAAGCGATGCGCGATCATGGGCTGAATCTTTACGTCTCTCGGCCGAAGCAGATTGAGGAAGTGCTGGAAAGCATCCGCATACTCGGGCTGATTACCGATCACCAGGAGCAGGCGGAAGCCCAGATTGCCAAGATGCAATCCGATTTAGAAGCGGTAGATATTGCGCTGTCCGATCTAAGCGAATCTGAAAAGAAAAGGGTCTACATTGAATTTGCGCCGGGCTGGACGGTCGGGCGCGGCGAGTTTATGCACGAACTGATCGAACGGGCCGGCGGGATCAATATTGCTGCCGATCTCGAAGGTTGGGCGCAGATCGATGAAGAAAAAGTCATCATCGTCAATCCCGAAGTGATCATATATCCGGAAGGAGTCGTGCTGGACGATTCCGGAACGACTTTGGCGGACGCGATCGCTCATCGACCTGGCTGGGAGGCCATCGATGCCGTCGTTCAAGGCAACATGCATGCGGTCGATGCGGATGTGTTGACGCGTCCGGGAGCCTGGGTGACCGAAGCATTGCTCATGCTGGCCAGGCTCATACATCCCGAACGACTACAATAGAAGACAGGCGGCAGGCAAAATGAAAACGAAACTGTTTGCATGGCCGGGAATCGGGCTGGCGCTGCTCACCTTGTCCGTCGTTTTCGGCCTTTCGCTCGGTTCCGCTTCCCTTCCCCTGTCCCAAGTTTGGCGCATTGTACTGCACCAGATTTCGGTTCTGGGGTCAGGGATCGAGCCGGATTGGCCGACTTTCGGCTGAACAGATTGCCATCAAGGTACGGTTGCCACGCATCGTGCTGTCGATATTGGTAGGGAGCGCACTGTCCGTCGCAGGGGCGGGGTTTCAAGGCATATTGCGAAATCCGCTGGCCGATCCTTACACGCTTGGGGTCGCTTCCGGCGCCGCTGTAGGTGCCGCTTTCCTTCTTCTGTTCGGCCTGCAATACGCCCTGTTCGGACAGTGGACGATACCTGTCGTGGCGTTTACGACGGCCATTCTCAGTCTGTTCGCTGTCATTCGCCTGGCGCGGGTGCAAGGAAAGTTTCAAATCCAGACCGTCATTCTGGCCGGGGTCGTGATGCAAGCGTTTCTTGGTTCGATCGTTTCGTTTATGGCCGCGATGTCCCGGGATGCGGTCAATGAGATCGTGTTTTGGTTAATGGGCAGCCTGGCCATGAAAGGCTGGTCCTACAGCGCAGTGATGTTTCCCTATGTGTTGGCGGGAACGGTCATTCTCATTTTCTACGGGCGCGCGCTCAATTTGTTTGCGCTTGGTGAGCGGCAGGCCGCTCATCTCGGCGTACGCGTCGAACGGACGAAGTATATTGTGCTTTCTGTGGCGACGCTGATCACTGCTGCGGCCGTATCCGTTTCCGGGATCATCGGTTTTGTCGGACTGATTACGCCTCATTTGTTGCGCCTTATCGTCGGCCCGGATTATCGATTGCTGTTGCCTTTGTCCGCTCTGTTCGGCGGCCTCTACGTGCTGTGGACGGACACGCTGGCCCGGACGGCGCTCAGCCCGACGGAAATTCCGCTCGGCGTCGTCACTGCATTTTTGGGTGCACCGTTTTTTGCCTATCTGTTGCATAAGCATAAAAGAACCGCCACGGGCTCGGCTTCCTGAAAGGGGGATGGGCATGATCCGCGTGGAAAACGTCAGCAAGTGCTATGATGGTGAAAAGGTGTTGGACGGAGTGTCCTTTTCCGTTAACTCCGGAGAAACATTCGGCATCATCGGACCGAATGGAAGCGGCAAGTCAACGTTGCTCAAGCTCGTATCCGGTGTGGAACGGGCAGACACCGGCACGATCGAACTGGATGGAAAACCTATATCATTCTATTCCGCGCGGCAACTGGCGCAAAGGATGGCGGTGCTCGTGCAAGACGGGCTCCCGGCGGTCGGCTTTACGGTTAGGGAAGTGATCGAGATGGGTCGCTATCCGTTTCAGAACTGGTTCGGATTTGAACTGGATGACCATGAAGCGCTGATCGAAGGCATCATGGATCGGCTCGATATCCGCCGTCTGGCGTCAAGAACGCTCGATGAATTGAGCGGAGGTGAGCGGCAGCGGGTAGCGCTCGGCAAGGTGATGGCGCAGCAACCGCGCTGGCTGTTGCTGGACGAACCGACGACGTATCTGGATATCGGTTACCAGATCCAGATGATGGACTACATCCGGGAATGGCAACAGGAAAGCGGTCTGACTGTCGTCGCTGTGTTGCACGATCTGAATATCGCCAGCCAATATTGCGACCGCCTTCTCGCCTTGTCGCAAGGAAAAATGGTGCGGATCGGCCCGCCGGAGACCGTCATTGAAAGTGAGCTGATCGAAAAGATGTATGCGGTGCGCCCGCTCGTGCTCAACCATCCGGTCAGCAGCAAACCTCAAATTTTGTTGCAATCGGAACATGACACTAGACATGACACTGGGCCAAAAGCTTGTCCCGGACTGGTTGAAAAAGAAGTATAATGAAAAAGAAGAACGATCGCTAAAGAAGAAACAATGGCCAAAAAGTTAAGAAACATCATTCGGAGGTATGCCGATGGAAGATCAACGGATCCATGCAGAACACTTGGAAGAACGCTTGCGAAGTTATATCTCGAAGATCCTTCCGCTTGACCAGCAGGCGATGGATGAAGCCCAAAATCGGCTCGATCAATTGACAAAACCCCGCGGCAGTCTTGGCCGCCTGGAGGAGATTGCGAAGCAGCTTGCGGGGATATGCCGCGTTCCGTTCCCTCATCTCCCGCGCAAAGCCGTCGTTGTGATGGCGGCGGACCATGGGGTTTGTGCAGAGCAGGTGAGCGCATATCCGCAAGCGGTGACGGCACAAATGGTGGTCAATATGCTCAACGGCGGGGCGGCCGTCAACGTACTTGCACGGCAAGCGGGAGCGGATGTGTTTTGTGTCGACATCGGTGTCATCAGCGATCTTCCGTCGCATCCCTCCTTGATCGAGGCAAAAATCAAGCGGAGCAGCGGCAACATCGCTGCTGGCCCGGCGATGACGAGGGAGGAAGCGATAGAAGCGATCTTTACCGGCATTCAAGTCGTCGAACGCTTGGCCGACGAAGGATATAAAGTCATCGGTACGGGAGAAATGGGGATCGGAAATACGACGCCGAGCGCAGCGGTTCTTGCGGCTATGACCGGAATCGATGTGAATGCGGTGGTCGGCCGCGGTACGGGGATCGATGATGAACGGCTGGAACATAAACGGCAGGTCGTCCGGCGCGCGCTGAACGTAAACAAGCCGGCGGCTAATGATCCCCTCGATGTTTTGCACAAAGTCGGAGGCTTGGACATTGCCGGCTTGGTCGGGGTTATGATCGGCGCAGCACGCAGGGGCCTCCCCGTTGTCATCGACGGTTTTATTTCATCGGCAGCTGCGCTCGTGGCCAGCAAGCTTTCTCCCGTTTGCCGCGACTATATGATTCCCTCCCACCTGTCCCAGGAACAGGGGCACAAGGCGATGCTTGACAGCGCTTCGCTAAGACCGATGCTGCAAATGGACATGCGGCTCGGCGAAGGAACGGGTGCGGTGCTCTGTTTTCATTTGCTTGAGGCGTCTGTTCGCATCATGACCGAAATGGCTACATTTGAAAGTGCGGGAGTTTCCCGCGAGAGCGCAGGTGTGACCATGGCAGAAAGCGCACCTGGCCATGCTCAGGCGGGGGAGGGAATGGATGGAGGAAGTGAACGGAATTGATTGTGCTCATTACCGGTGGCGCACAAAGCGGGAAAAGCAAATTTGCTGAGCAGTATGCGGCAAAGTTAGGCCCGGAAGGAATCTATGTGGCGACGATGGAGCGGGGCGACGAAGAAACAAAACGGAAAATTGAGCGCCACGTGTCCATCCGGAACAAGGCCGGCTTTTTTCGGGAAACTAGGGAAGTGCCGCTTATGCTCGCCGATGAACTGGAGAGCATTCGCATTGAATCGCGCAGTTTACGCGCTCAACGCCGGGTTATTCTCGTCGATTGCCTGACGATGTGGTTGTCCAACTTGCTGCATGTGGAGATGGAGCAGTCCGAACATCCGGAGGAGGCCGTTCATGCGGCAGTGGACGAACTGGCGGAAACGTTAAAACGCATGCGCAATCCGGTATTGCTGGTCACAAATGAAGTGGGAGACGGGATCGTTCCCGCCTATCCGCTCGGCCGGTTGTATCGCGATTTGGCGGGGCAAATGAACCAGGCGATCGCAGCGATCAGCGACCAGGTGTTTCTCGTTACCGCCGGCATCCCTGTCGAACTGAAGAGCATGGCCTTTCGTCTGGACGAGCCGCCTGAATTTTAAGCGGTAGTTAGAGGAGGCAGAGGGTGTATAACGACTGGACTGTACTGGCAGCGATCGCGATGGTGGCGATTGCGATCGACTGGCTGGTGGGAGATCCGCGCCATCTTCCCCATCCCGTGATCGGGATGGGGCGCTGGATTCAATTTTTAGAGACACGGCTTTATACGGAACCGAATGATGACCCGCGCCGTCTGAAAAGACGCGGTGCCGCGCTTGCTGCATTGACGATCCTCCCTGTGTTTTTGCTCGGAACATGGGTCGTCCTGATTTTTAATCGGATCCATCCGTGGGCGGGTTTTGCGGTGCAAGCCTGGCTCGTGTCGACAACGATTGCGGTCAAGGGATTGAAGGATGCTGCCTTTGCCGTATACAGACCGCTATGTGATGGGGAACTGGAGCTGGCCCGCCGCAAGACGGGCGAAATTGTTGGACGCGACACCGCTCATCTGGACGAAGCTGAATTGACCCGGGCTACGGTGGAGACAGTTGCCGAAAACACAACCGATGCTTTCATAGCACCACTTTTCTTTGCCCTGCTTGGCGGTGCACCGCTCGCATTGGCTTATCGTGCGGTGAATACTCTGGACTCGATGGTCGGATACAAAAATGAACGATACATCCATTTCGGGTGGGCGTCCGCCCGACTGGACGACGTGCTCAACTGGATTCCGGCACGTCTGTCCGGTTTTCTCTTGTCGCTCGCTTGTTTGGGTGACCGCCAATTGTCCATGATCCGTGCCTGGAAAGCCATGATCGTGTTTGCCCGTCGCCATCCGAGCCCAAACAGCGGATACCCCGAGTCCGCAACGGCGGGGGCGCTCGGTATTGAACTGGGAGGAACGAATCAGTACGGTGGCAAAGTCAGTGAACGTCCCCGCCTCGGCTGGCCGCTTCGGGGAAAAACCCGGGATGATATTCGAAGAGCGGCCATGCTTTTGTATCGCGTCAGTTATATTGTGTTTGGAGGTTTGCTATGCGCCTTGCTCACCGAATTTATAAGGAATTGATCGAACAGTTGCGGGGAGCAGCGGTCGCTTTTTTGTTTTTATCGCGCATTCCCATGCCCTACACTCCGCCTTTCAATTCCGAATCGTGCAGAAGAAGCGCACTCTTTTTTCCGCTCGTCGGCCTTGTGATCGGTGCGATCCTCTACAGCTTCGCCTGGCTGGCCACATTCTGGTTTCCCCCTGTTGTCGTTGCGGTCATGCTGACCTGGCTGTGGATCGTTCTTACCGGTGCCCTGCATCTCGACGGTTTCATCGATACAGCAGACGGTTTGTTCAGCCATCGTTCTCCCAGCCGCATGCTCGAAATTATGAGCGACAGTCGTATCGGAGCCATGGGAGCGACGGCAGCCGTGCTGGCTTTAATGGCCAAAGCGGCACTAATTTATGCGATGCTGGAAGCGGACCTGGCCTCATTTTTGTTTTACTGGCTGTTTGTGCCGGCGTTCAGTCGCTGGTTTATGGTCTTTGCCATCGCCGGTTGGCCGTATGCCCGCAAAGCGGACGGGCTCGGCTTGTTATTTTCCGGTATACGCTGGCCGCATGCAGTCGGATCGTACGTGCTCCTGTTGTTGTTGGCCGCGTTGATGCAGCTGACGCCGCTGAAACTTTCTCTATCACAATGGACCATCGGTACGGGACTGTTAACGCTGGTGACGATAGCCGGTGGTACGTTAATGGCCCGACACTTGTCCGGCAAGCTCGGAGGACTTACCGGCGATTGCTATGGTGCCCTCAACGAATCGTTGGAAATTTTGCTGCTCCTTACGGCGTGGCTGGGTGTGATGCGCCTGACGTTTTGATGCACATGATGTTTTGATGCACCTGACGCTATGATGCACTGAAAAATTTTTTTTGCACCTGCAGCTTTGTTTAGGGGCGGTGAAAAAGATGGAAAACAACAACGCGCAGAAAACGGACCGTACAGAAACTGGCGGATTGGAACTGTACGGACATGGGGGCGATTTGCTTACGGCATCCCGGATGTACGGGCTTCCACCGGAACAATTCGTCGATTTCAGCTCGAACATGAATCCGTGGGGGCCGCCGCTATCGGTCAAGGAGCAAATTGTTGCTTACTGGCCACAGATCGTCCACTATCCGGATCCGGCTGCACGGGGCCTGAAGCAGAAACTTTCATCACATTACCACATTCCCGCTTCATGCATCTGCGTCGGTAATGGAGCGGCGGAATTGATCGACCTGGTTGTGCGGGCGTTTTGTCCGGAAAAAACGGCGCTTTTGCGTCCTTCGTTTTCCGAATACGAGCTTGTGATTTTAAAGTCAGGCGGAACGACGGTGGACATTTGGCTTCAGGAGGAACATTCGTTTCGTCTGCAGCAAGAAGATTTGCGGCGGGCTTTGTGCGAAGCGGATGCCCTTTTTATCGGACAGCCGAACAATCCGACCGGTCAGCTGGTACCGGCCAGCTGGTTAATCGAGTTGGCCGATCAAGGGAAACTGGTGATCGTCGATGAGGCGTTCATCGATTTTTCGTCCGAAGAAAGGGAACGGAGTCTCATTCAGAAGGCAGCGGAACATCCCCATCTGATCGTGCTTAGGTCGATGACCAAATTTTATGCGGTACCAGGCATCCGGCTCGGTTTTATGGTGGCGACGCAGGAGCGGATTTTGGAAGTGGAAAGACTGCAAGTCCCCTGGAGCGTCAATTCTTTGGCGCAACGCATCGGTGAAGCGGTGCTTGAGGACCGTAAATTTGCAGAACAGACGCGACAATGGCTGGAAGAGGAGCGCCCGTGGTTCAGTGAAAAATTAAGCGCACTCGGACTGAAGGTGATGCCGAGTGATGCCAACTACTTGCTCTTGAAACTCCCCGCAGGATGGACCGCGCAAGACATGCAGCGCGGCCTTGGCCGGCGCGGGATCCTGATTCGCGATGCTTCCCGCTTCCCCGGACTGAACGAATCGTATTGTCGCGTAGCCATCAAAAAACGGGAAGACAATCTGAAGCTCGTGGAAGCATTGGAGCGGATGTTGCATGAAACTGGCTAGAACGATCATGCTGCAGGGGACGGCTTCCGATGTCGGAAAAAGCTGGCTCGCGGCTGCCCTTTGTCGCATTTTCTTTCAGGATGGCTGGAAAGTCGCCCCCTTCAAATCACAGAACATGTCCCTCAACGGTTATGTCACCAAGGATGGCCTGGAAATCGGACGGGCGCAAGGGATGCAAGCGGACGCTTGCCGTATCCAGGCGACGACCGATATGAATCCGATTTTGCTCAAACCGAAAAAAGACGGGGTTTCCGAAGTCATTGTTCATGGCAAACCGTACCGGGAACTGGATGCACGCACCTATCGGGAACAATACTTGCCACAGGCGGAAGCGATCGTGAAAGAAGCGCTGTACAGGCTGCGGAAGGAGTATGAACTGGTGGTGATTGAAGGGGCGGGAAGCCCGGCGGAAGTCAATTTGAAGGATCGCGACATCGTCAACATGCGGGTGGCCGAATGGGCGGAAGCTCCTGTACTGCTCGTTGCCGACATCGATCGCGGCGGCGTGTTCGCTTCGCTCGTCGGAACGATGGAAATTTTGACTCCGGCTGAACGGGATCGAGTCGCCGGGTTTGTCATTAACAAATTCCGTGGCGACCGATCTCTGCTTCAACCCGGGCTGGACTGGCTGGAGCAAAAGACAGGAAAACCGGTGGTCGGCGTTGTTCCTTATATCGAACATCTCGCTCTGGAAAGTGAAGATTCCCTTTCTCTTGAAGCTGAATCGGCACTTTACGCTGACGATAGCCAACATAGCCAAGGCCCGTTTCTGGATATCGTCGTGCTTCGCCTCCCGCGGATGACCCATTTTTCAGAATTCGATCCCTTCCTGCATGAACCCGACGTGCGGCTCCGTTATATAAGCCGCCTCGAGCAGTGGGGAAATCCGGACGCGGTGATCATACCGGGCAGTCACAATGTCCGTGAAGATCTGTCCTTTTTGCAAAATGCCGGTCTCAAGCAGCGGCTAAAGCAATATGCACAAGCCGGCGGTCGGATCGTCGTCACCGGCACCGGTGATCAGATCATGGAGCGTATGGGGATACAAGGAATCCGGACTTGTTTTCACAACGATACTTTTCGCAGGCATTGGCTTAACGCATTGCGCGAAGAAAAAGGGTGGAAAGATCACCCGCCACCGCTTGCATATGCCAGGCTGAGGGAACAAGCTTTTGACCGGCTGGCTCAACATGTGCGGCAATCGCTGGATCTCGCATTTATAAAATCACTACTGGTTTAAAATGAGGACAGGAGGGAACAACATGGTCTATACGAGGACGGGGGACAAAGGAAAAACATCCGTCATCGGCGGGCGGGTCGACAAGGATGACATCCGCGTCGAAGCGTACGGCACGACGGATGAACTGAAAAGTTTTGTCGGGCAGACAATGAGCGTCATGCTTGAGAGTCCGGATAAAGACAAGTTTCAAGACATGCATGGGCATTTGCAGGAAATCCAGCACGAGCTGTTCGACTGCGGTTCGGACCTGGCGCTTTTGAAAAGAGAAGGCAAGGAGTATAAAGTAACGGCAGAAATGGTGGAGCGGCTGGAACAATGGATCGATGCCTACCATGGCGAAGCTCCGGAAATTACCCGCTTCATTTTGCCGGGGGGACACCACGTCTCCAGCTTGCTCCATGTATGCCGGACCGTATGCCGACGTGCGGAAAGACGGGTCGTCACACTCGCCAAAAACGAAGCGATCAACATGGAAGTGTTGCGTTATCTGAACCGTCTCTCCGACCTCTTTTTCGTGATGGCACGCGCCGTCAATGCCCGCACAGGGGTAGGCGATATCGAATATAAACGCAGTGGGGAAGTGTTTGGTAAACGCAAATCATGAAGTACTATGAAGCGATCCAGTTTGAAGTCGGTCCGGAGCATGACGGTTGGCGGCTTGATACGGTCCTGCGCCAAGGATACGGTTTGTCGCGGCGGTTGCTCGTGCGGCTCAAAAAAACGGAAAAAGGAATCATGGTCAACGGGGAAAGAGCTTGGACAAACCGCATTATGAAGACCGGCGACCGGATTGAGTTATATATGGAGATGGAAAGTTTGGAGCAAATCATTCCAGAGCCGCTTCCCCTAAACATTTTGTATGAAGATGAGCATCT
>CALBTX010000201.1 GCA_937967685.1 uncultured Bacillaceae bacterium
AATTCCTGAGCGGTACTGGATAAATCGTAATTCGGCAAGGCAATATCACATTTGTCTTTGTAGGCCATAATTTGATCATAGTAACGCAAATGTCGAGCAATGGCTTCGGGATCATCTCCGCGCTTCTGTTGCCGTTTGGTGACCGTTTCTTTATCGGCATATACGAAAATGGTTAAATGTTTTTCAAAATGCTGCTTGAATATTTCACAGCCTTCGGGACTGACAACGGCAAAAAAACTGCCTGCTTCGGCCAGTAAATCTTCGCAGTCTTCTTTTTTGATCCCGTAGTAATATCCGTCCGATTGAACCGATTCGATAAACTCACCGCGCTTCTCCATTTTCTTGAACAGTTCTTCACCGATAAAATGATATTCCTTCGCTTCCGTTTCGTAAGGGCGTTTAGGCCGAGTCGTATAGGAGATTACTCTTGGGATATGCAGCGTAATGCCGATGGCTTCAGCCAACGTATTCCGTCCAGATCCATCAGGTCCAACAAACAATAGTGCTATTCCTTTCATACACTATCTCCCTTCTTTTTAAATTCATAGGTTTGATGCCGATACAAAGTTGAACGCTCATCTTTTCCCAGCGTTATGGCCGAACTCTGCGTTTTAAATGCCAGTTAAGCAATGGTTGAACGAACGTCATGTGGCACGCCTGCACAAATATGTTAATATAAGTATACCATTTCCTAGAAATATAGAATAGAGATAGACGGTGATCAAATGAGGATCGGCATCATGTTTGACATGGATAATACGTTGCTTAAGTCGAGCATACCGTTTCAGAAAATGAAGGCGGATTTGATTTCTTTTTTAGTCGATTCGGGGCTCGGGACGCAAACAGATTATGCTTCTTTGGCGACGGCCGCTCAAGTGATCGAAAAAGCGAAACGTTTCAATCAGGCGCATACACCAGACCCGGCCATTGAAAAGCACATTTGGCAAATTGTCACCGCACACGAAGCGTCAGGTATGCGCCATGCCGTCCTTGAAACGGGCGTCAAAGAAGGACTTGACAAGTTAAAAGAGGCGGGGTTTATCCTCACTGTCGTCACTAACAATGCCTATTCCGCCGCATGTCAGGCGCTGAAACAGTCGAAGATTGATGCTTATTTCGCGCAAATTGTCGGCCGCGAGCAAATGACCGCCCTGAAACCTTCGCCGTCCGGTCTGTTGTTGATTAAGGAAAAATATGCCCGGGAAGTGGACCGCTGGCTCATGCTCGGTGATTCCTGGATTGATGGCAAAGCGGCCGCGAAGGCCGGGATTGATTTCATCTCCTACAAGGGGGATTTGCCAAAAATGCATGAACAGGGGGTTTATCCCGTTCATGCGGTGGACAATTTCCATCAATTTGTGCTTTGGGTTTTCAGTTCCAGCTCGTAGACTTTCAGCTTATGATAGACGACTTGCAGCAGGGGAACGTCAAGCTGATGTTTTTCGGCCAGTTGCAATAAGTACCCTTGCAAATGATCTGCTTCAATGGCTGATCCTTTTTCCATATCACGCAGCATGGAAGATTTCATCCCGTAGGTCATCTTGTTGAACGTGTGCATTTGTTGATCGACGATGTCGTCGGCAAGCGGCGCTCCTTCGGCTCTCATGACGGCGGCGACTTCTTCAAAAAGTTGGCGGATTAACTGTTGACCGTATTCTGCTTCCCGAATGGGACCGACAGGAGCATTAATCAACGTTGTCATGCCGGACATGGTCGTGATGAACAAATATTTATGCCATACGTCGCGGATGATGTTTTCGCTGAGCGTAAAATCGGCTTTTGCCCCTTGAAAAAGTTCTTCCAAAGCCTGGATGCGCAAAGTCCGGCTGCCCGACCATTCGCCGTAAACGAGCTCATGGGCGGGGCTCGTTTGGACGACCTCACCCTTGTCATTTAAAGTCGATTCGATGAAACAGAGACCTCCGAGCACTTTTTCCCGGCCAAACGTTTGCTGCAGCCTTTCAATGTGCGCATAGCCGTTCAACAGAGGGATGATCAGTGTTTGTTCCCTGACATAAGGCTTTAAACTTTCGATGGCTCCGTCCAGATGATACGCTTTCGTTGATAAGAAAATAATATCGTAAGATGGCGAGCTTTCCCCCGCCAGTATTGTCCGCGGTTGTAAATGAACGTCACCATGGACACTGCGGATCATCAGCCCGTGTTCAGCCAGCTGTTTCTGTCTGTTTTCGCGGACCAGAAAGGTCACATCGGCTCCTTTTTCCAACAGACGTCCGCCAAAATATCCTCCGACGGCACCTGCTCCCAAAACTAAAACTTTCAAATTCATTCCCCCTTTTGACCAGGATGGCGGCCGCAAGGGCCGCCCGTTGCCTCAGTTGTCTATCGTTGCCTCAGTTGTCTATCGTTGCCTCAGTTGTCTATCGTTGCCTCAGTGTCTATTTATGAAGCTAATTGTCGCAGTACTTTTTTCAGAATGCCGCCGTGACGGTAATATTCGACATCGACCGCGCTGTCCAGACGGACGATCGTATCAAATTCAAAGGTCGAACCGTCTTCACGTGTGGCCTTTACTTTCAATGTTTGGCCGGGTGTCAATCCTTCGTTCAGGCCGATGATGTCAAACGTTTCCCTGCCGGTAATGCCCAGGCTTTTCCAGCTCGTGCCTTCTGCAAATTGGAGCGGGAGAACCCCCATACCCACCAGATTGTTGCGGTGGATGCGCTCGAAGCTTTCGGCAATGACCGCTTTGACACCGAGAAGATTCGTTCCTTTGGCCGCCCAGTCGCGGGAGCTTCCGGTTCCGTACTCTTTGCCGGCCATGACGACAAGCGGTGTATTTTCTTCTTGATATTTCATGGCTGCATCATAAATGGGCATGACCTCACCGGAAGGAATGTGTGTCGTAAATCCGCCTTCCGTGCCGGGTGCCATATGGTTGCGGATGCGGATATTGCCGAACGTGCCCCGCATCATTACTTCATGGTTGCCGCGACGGGATCCGTAGGAGTTAAAGTCTTTCCGTTCCACTCCTTTGGAGATCAGGTATCGGCCTGCGGGGCTGTCTTTGGCAATGCCTCCGGCCGGGGAAATATGGTCTGTCGTCACCGAATCTCCAAGCAGAGCGAGTGTTCTGGCGCCCCGGATGTCTTCAGGTTCCTCGACGTCCGGTGTCAAATCTTCAAAGAACGGCGGTTCTTGAATATAAGTGGAGTTTTCATCCCACTCGTATTGGTCGCCTTCAGGTACATCCATGCTGTTGAAACGCTCGTTGCCGTCGAAGACATTTTCGTACTGTTTCTTGAACAGTTCGGGATTGACTTTCTGCATCGCTTCCTGAATTTCTTCCGTCGTCGGCCAAATATCTTTCAAATACACCGGCTGACCGTCCCTGCCCTGGCCGAGCGGTTCTTTTGTCAGATCGATATTTGTTGTTCCGGCCAAAGCATAGGCGACAACAAGAGGCGGTGAAGCGAGATAGTTTGCTTTGACTAGGGCGTGCACACGACCTTCAAAGTTTCTGTTTCCGCTTAATACGGATGACACCGTTAAATCATGATCCTGGATGGCTTTGGATACTTCGTCCGGCAGGGGACCGGAGTTGCCGATACATGTCGCACAACCGTATCCGGCGACATGGAAGCCAAGTGTCTCCAGCGCGTCCATCAAACCGGTATCGAGCAGATATTGAGTGACCACCTTGGAACCGGGGGTTAAGCTCGTTTTGACATATCCCGGTTTGGTCAGCCCTTTTTCCACGGCCTTCTTGGCCAAAATGCCTGCTCCGAGCATCACGCTGGGGTTGGACGTGTTCGTACAGCTGGTGATCGCCGCGATGACGACAGAACCGGTTCTCAGTTCAGATGTCTCTCCGTTGGGATGGGTGAGAGGCACTTTTTTCTCAATGTCTTCCTCGCTGAGTTCAAAGCCTCCTTCATCCACCGGTTTGCGGATCACCTCGTTGAACGCTTCTTTCATCCTGCTCAGTTCAATTTTATCCTGAGGTCTTTTCGGACCGGCGAGCGTGGGAACGACTGTGCTCATATCCAGCTCGATCGTATCGGAAAAGACGGGGTCTGGCGTATCATCGGTACGGAACATCCCTTGTGCTTTATAGTATTCTTCGACAAGCTTGATCTGATGCTCATCCCGACCGGTGAGCCGCAAGTAGTTCAATGATTCTTCGTCGACGGGGAAGAATCCGCAAGTGGCACCGTACTCGGGTGCCATGTTAGCCACGGTGGAACGGTCCGCCAGACTCAAGTTGGACAAACCTTCTCCGTAAAATTCAACGAATTTACCGACGACGCCTTTTTTGCGCAGCATTTCGACGATGGTTAGTGTCAAGTCCGTGGCCGTCGCTCCTTCGGGCAATCGGCCGCTTAACTTAAAGCCGACGACTTCCGGCATGACAAAGTAGATCGGTTGGCCGAGCATGCCCGCTTCCGCTTCGATACCGCCCACACCCCAGCCGAGGATGCCCAGGCCGTTGATCATCGTCGTATGGGAATCGGTGCCGACGAGGGAATCGGGGAAGACGTACGTTTTGCCGTTTGCTTCCTTTGTCGCGGCAACGGTTGCCAAATATTCGAGGTTCACTTGGTGAATAATGCCCGTTGCCGGCGGAACGACGCGGAAGTTGTTGAACGCTTTTTGCGCCCAGCGCAGAAACTCGTATCGTTCGGTATTTCTCTGAAACTCGATGTTCATGTTTTTCTCCAGAGCATCTTTGCTTCCGAATGTATCGACCATGACCGAATGGTCAATGACGAGGTCGACGGGAACGAGGGGATTGATTTTATTGGCGTCCCCGCCCATGTCTTCCATTTTGGAACGCATGGCGGCCAAATCGACGACAGCAGGCACTCCGGTGAAATCCTGCAAGACGATCCGTGCCGGTTTAAAAGGAATTTCGGACTTGTCATTGCCGTTTTCGGCCCACTTGGCGATTTTTTCAATATGATCCTCACGAATGGCGAGACCGTCGAACTGCCGCACGGCTGCCTCCAGTAAAACACGCATGGAGAAAGGGAGTTTGGAAATGGAACCCAATCCCTGGGCTTCAAGTTTCGGCAATGAGTAATACGTGTACGATTGCCCGTTGACTTCAAGTGTCGAAGTGGCATTGGCATAAGCATTATCGTTAGCCATGTTCATTCCTCCTTGTTGTAAAAAATGGCCATCCTGAAAAAATAAGGGTTATCGTTTCATTGCTTGAAACCGTGTTTCTTCTGACGATATAATTATAACGTATATTTGCTGAAAAGTACATGGTGAATGTCAGACTCGGCTCAAAAACTGGAGAGGATGGCGATGATGGAAAAGCAAACGGTTCGTTCCGTTGAGAGAGCATTGGATATTTTATTATGTTTCACCGATGAAGAAGAATTAACCCTGACGGAAATCAGCAGGAAGGTAGGATTGAATAAAAGCACCGTTTACCGCCTGTTGGCTTCCTTGGAAAAGAAAGGATTCGTCACGAAAAACCATTTGACCGAAAAATATGAACTGGGATTCCGTTTATGGGAATTATCCGCTCACTTAAAGCGCGCTGACGATCCGGCTGTGATGCTGTTGCCGGAAATGGAGAAGTTAAGAGATATGATCAACGAAACGGTGACGTTATATGTACGGGACGGCAAGGAGCGCATTCGCGTTCAGGCGGTGGAAAGCAAACAGACGATCCGCCGCGTGGCCCCCATCGGGGCGAGAATGCCTGTGATTCTGGGCGCATCGGGTAAAGTGCTTGTCGCTTACGCCGATCATGAAACGCAAGAAATGATCTTAAACGATGACGATTGGCCGCCTGAAAAAGATAAAGAGGCTTTCATGCTCGAATTGTTGAAAATCAGACAGCTCGGATATGCGACGAGTGTGGAAGAAAGGGAGGTCGGTACGGCCGCCGTTGCCGCACCGATTCATAATCAGGAAGGGCGTTTAGTGGCCGCCTTGGCCGTTTCCGGGCCGACCGGGCGCATGACCGAAGAGAAAATGAAAGAAATGGCTCCGCATGTCATTCATTTTGCCCAGCGGATGGGGAATATGGTCCAGTAAACAAAAACAAAAGCTTCAAGGCTCACCGGTTTTCATGTATTGAATGACCAATACCGCAGGCAGGATATAGCCGAGCATGGCTTGGATAATGGCCACGGCCCGTGCCCAGCCAAAAGGCGTGACATCTCCGTATCCCACTGAAAATAATGTGATCACGCTGAAGTAGAGTGCGGAACCGATCCGATCCAACCACCCTTTCTCGACAAGGGCTGTCTGTTGATAATGATCAACAACCGGGCCCAGCCTCGTGAGATCAAGGAAAGTGTAAATCAGGGCAAAGGTGACAACGATGTTGGCATAGAACAACACCAGCCGGGTAAAGTAGTCGAACAATTTTTTGCGCTGGCCCCGAAGAAAAAGGGCGCTCAGAAGCATTGCACTCATTCCTTCACCAGTTTGTACATGTTATGCGGCGTTTGTCTGTTCCATGACTTAAGGAAAAATCCGTTGTATAAGAAGGGCCGGGACGCATCACAATAAATGTATAACACCATTATCGTCACGAATTCGCGATATGAAGGAGTATGATGTGCAGATGAACGAAATCACCCGCTATTTGGCCGAAATGAATATTTTGCTTTGGGTGCTCGGTCTGTTGTTCTTTCACGGCTTGCTCTACTATGTCTTAGGGACGCCGAATTGGCTGGGGGTGACCCTGATTGCGACGGGGGTGTGGGCGGCCGGCCTCATCATTTTAAAAGCGGTGTCGAAAGCCAGGTTGAAAGAGAAAGCTTAATGGTGCAACTTTGCCGAGGAGTGACCAAAGAATGAAAAGTTGGCAAATCCGCTTGACTTTCATGTTGCTTTCCATCGTCCTCTTCGTCGCCGGCTGCGGAATGGCCCAGAACGATCAACCGCCGCCAGCACAATATCAACCGGAAGCACAGACCGAAGATCAAGCGCAAAGCAAAGCTGGACAGCAGCAAGCGCAAAGCAAAGCTACAGAACAGCAGCAGAAATCCAAGGCCCACAATAAGCAACAGTCCCAACAACAAACGGGTTCGGCAGAAGAAGGAAAACCGCTCAAGAAAGCGGAAAAGGAAAAGCCAGGCGGACCGCAAATCAATAAAGAGGTTCTCGAGCAAGCCAGGCTTGCCGCCCGACAAGTGGATGGGGTGCGCGAGGTGGCTGCTGTGGCCATCGATCAGGACTTATCCGTTGCGGTGAATGTGGCCCAAATGAAACGGCTGCAATTAAAAGCGATTCGCAAGGAAATTTTTCATAAACTGAAAAAAGCCCATCCCGAGATGACCGTTCATGTCACGACTGACCGGAAAATTTTCTGGGAGATGGAAAAGCTGGAAAAAGAAGCGTATGCTCAAAAACCGAAAGTCTCGGACATGCAGAAAAAGTTACACAAATTAAATGAGGACATGAAGGGGTAATCAAAAAGGGAGGTTCAAGATGCTCACTGATCAACAATTGTCACAGCTTAGATCCGTATTGAAGCAGCGATATAGAGAGTTACGCAAGCGAATTGAAGCATCGGCACATTTTGGAAATGAGGACGCGTTAATCAAAGAGTCAGCCAGTGAATTGTCCAACTATGATAACCATCCCGGAGATCAAGGAACGGAGCTGTTTGAGAGACAGAAAGATATCGCTCTGAATGAGCAGGCCGAGGATGAACTCGAAGAGATTGAACGTGCGCTGGAAGCGATGGCTGAAGGCTCTTACGGAAAATGTGAAGTTTGCGGACAGACGATTAGTTATGAACGTTTGGAAGCGGTTCCTGTCACACGGCGTTGTTTGGCGCATGCCGCTGAAACGACCGTTTCGGAAAATAGACCGGCCGAAGAAGATGTCTTGCGTCCGGCTTACGGTCAATTTGAACACGATGAAGATGAGAACCAGGCCACATTATTTGATAGCGAAGATGCTTGGCAGCGCGTGCAAAGGATGGGGACTTCCGAAACGTCCAGTGACTTTGCCGATTCGGAGAAATCGTATGAAGACATGTTTGTTGAAGAGGATGAGGAACAAGGGTATGTCGAGGAAGTTGAAGGATTTATCATGACCGACATGGAAGGAAACAACGTTGACGTGAATGAAACGCATGAAAAATACGAAAAATTTCTGGATGATCACCGTGTCAGGCCGATTTACGGTCATTCCGGCATCATCGACGTGATCAATGATGAAGAAGAGAATCAGCAGTGACTTCGCCAGACAAACAGTTAAGGAGAGGGCATGCGCATCGAGTTGACCGTTGTAGAGTGTCCCGATTGATTAAGCAGGAAGAATGCTTGAAGAAGGCAAATGCTTGAAGCATGAAAATGGTTATGCAGGCAAATGTTGAAGCATGAAAATGATGAAAG
>CALBTX010000202.1 GCA_937967685.1 uncultured Bacillaceae bacterium
CCGGGTCAACAAACTTGAGGTCATCCATCGGGATGAATGGGTGCAGATGATATGATGAATGGGTGCAGATGAAATAATGAATGGTGCAGATGATATAATGGAGAAAGTTGGAGATGAGGAGTGATCCATGGTGAGTCAAGTGCGGTTTAACGAAGTCACTGAAAAAGCGAAATTGGCCAAAGAAGCGGTTCAATCTTTTCACCCTTCGACGGCGACAAAAAATGAATTGCTGCGGCATATGGCTGACAAATTAGTGGAAAAAACAACAGCCATTTTAGAAGCGAACGAAAAAGATTTAGCCCAAGGAAAAGAACAAGGCCTTTCCACCGCCTTGTTAGACCGTTTGGCCTTAAATCCGGCGCGTATTCAGGCCATGGCCGAAGGACTGAAGCAAATCAGTGAATTACCTGATCCGGTAGGTGAAGTGTTGGAAGCATTTGAACGTCCCAACGGACTGCGCATTCAAAAAGTGCGGGTCCCTTTAGGGGTAGTCGGCATGATATATGAAGCCCGCCCCAATGTCACGGTGGATTCAGCCGGCTTATGTTTAAAAGCCGGAAATGCTGTCATTTTGCGAGGAGGTTCCACCGCTCTTCATTCCAATCGGCAATTGGTTTCCATTTTACACGAAGCAATGGAATCACTCGATTTCCCCAGTGACTATATCCAGTTAATCGAAGACAGAGATCGGTCGTCTGTTGAGCATTTGTTAACTTGCAAAGAATATATTGACGTTCTCATTCCGAGAGGCGGTCGCTCATTGATTCAACATGTCGTCAATCATGCCGTTGTCCCCATCATTGAAACGGGAGAAGGCATTTGCCACATGTATGTGCATGAAGACGCCGATCCCGAGCGAGCGCAATCGATCGTCGTCAATGCCAAATGCCAGCGTCCTTCGGTCTGTAATGCCATTGAAACGATACTGATAGACCGCGCCTTCGCCGAACGACATCTCCAATCGATTGCGGCTGCTTTGAAGGAAAATGGCGTGGAAGTGAAAGGCTGCCCCACCTCTAAAACTTTGGTTCCCTGGTTAGGCGAGGCCACCGAGGAAGACTGGTCTACCGAATATTTGGATCTGACTTTGTCCATAAAAACAGTCAATGACATGGATGAGGCGATCAGGCACATTCAAACTTACGGGACGAAACATTCCGAAGCGATCATTACTGAAAATAAAGAAAAGGCCCAACAATTTATGAATCAAGTGGATGCCGCAGCGGTCTATCATAACGCCTCCACACGGTTTACCGATGGGTTTGAATTTGGATTCGGGGCTGAAATTGGGATCAGTACCCAAAAATTGCATGCCCGCGGACCGATGGGTTTGCGCGAATTGACGTCATATAAGTTTATCATTCATGGAAATGGCCAAATCAGAGCATAGATGCAGGGATGAATATGTGTCTTATTTTGCTGGCTTATGATCAACACCCGCGGTTCCGCTTCATCATGGCCGCCAATCGTGATGAATTTTATGCCCGACCGACTGCACCGGCGCAATTTTGGGATGATTATCCTTATATTTTCGCCGGAAGGGATTTAAAACAAATGGGAACATGGATGGGCGTGACCAAAAACGGATGTGTGGCGGCTCTGACGAATTACAGGGAACGTCCATCTGCTGATCCCCGGCTGAAGTCCAGGGGGGAACTCGTCAGCCGCTATCTTATCGATCAAGTGCCTCCATTGGATTATTTACATCAAATCAAGGGCATGGATGATCAGTATCAAGGTTATAATTTAATCATCGGCGATCGTTCGTCCCTTTATTATTATTCGAACAGAAATAAAGAAATCGTGCCAATGAAGCAAGGTGTACACGGTTTGAGCAACCATTTGCTCAATACCCCCTGGCCCAAAGTGGAAAAAGGCAAGCAAGGTTTGCGACAACTGCTGTCCGCAGAACATGTTGATCCGGAGCGCCTTTTTCAATTGCTCGCCGACTCAGAACCGGCCAAAGATGACGAATTGCCCGATACGGGAGTCGGTTTGGGCTGGGAGCGAACCTTATCTCCCTTGTTTATTCGCAGTGCAGATTACGGCACCCGGTCTTCCACCGTTTTGCTGATTGATCGGCAAGATCATGTCTGTTTCGTTGAGCGCACTTTTAAAGCCGGAGAAGATGCCTACGAAGAGGTGTCCGTTGAGTTCGACCTGTCTCCATCAGAAACTGAAAACTGACCCAGGAAAAAAGGACGACACCATGTCGTCCTCAAAGAATGGGTTGGTAAAAGTCGTTTTATCCCTTTTTGCCAGATCAAGCTTATGTATGGGACTTTGCTGATTCAAGCGTTGATTCACTCGTAACCAGTTCCACATGGCGGTTGGCCAAAAATTCCGGACGCGGTTTCATACCGGAAAAAGGATCAACCAGCTTGTTTTCAACACTGTTATAGACGAAAAACAGATTGCTGCGCGCCAAAGGTGTAATGTTGCTGTTGGAACCGTGCATTGTGTTGCAATCGAACAACAATACTGATCCGGCAGGTCCTGTCGGGGCTTCAATGCCGAATTGTTCCACCAGCTTTGTCAAACTTTCATGATCAGGGACACCGATCTCCTGTTTTTTTAATGATTGTTTGTAGTGGCTTTCAGGCGTTTCTCCTATGCAGGAAATGAAATATTTGTGTGAGCCGGGGATTAGCATTAACGGCCCGTTAAAAGGGGTATTCTCCGTCAAAATGATCGAACAACTGACCGCTCTCATGCGCGGCATGCCATCCTCAACGTGCCACGTTTCGAAATCGGAGTGCCAATAAAATTCTTTTCCGGTGAACCCGGGCTTGAAGTTTACTCTTGACTGCATCACGTACACTTCACTGCCTAAAATTTGACGCATCATCCCTGTTAAGCGGGGATTTAAGGCCAGTTGTCGGAAAAAGGAATGGTTTTGGTGGACATCAAAAATGGAGCGGATTTCGTTGCTTCCCGGTTCTTTAATCAGTTCCGGGGCGTTGGCATTTTCATTCATTTTTCGGATATGATCGAGCTCGGCCCGCATATTCTGAATGTCGTCCTCAGCAAAAAAGTTTTCCAAGAAAATGAACCCCTTCCGAGCAAACAGATCCAGCTGTTCATTCGTCAAGGGTCCTTGTTCCGCTGTTTTCGGGTCTGCATGAATCACAGGGTCCTGACGCTCCATCATTTTTGCTTCGTCGCTTACTCTTGAGGGATACAGATCAACCATGAACAAAACTCCTTTCCAAAATGAATAATTATGGATTGGGTTTTCACAGTCTCAACAACGCTGTTTCCCAGCAAATGAAGCTTTGTGAAAATGTTCCCTTATGATTCGTTTATATCGAGGTGGGGTGTGTCTATATTTATCCTAGCTTATGGAGCGATGAGTTATCAACCGGCGCAAAACTGAATAAATGGTCATGAACAGGGAGGACAGGAGTCTATCGCCTGCTAGCGAAAACTATATGAGTCTTACGCGCTAAAGCTCAGAATAAAATGATTATTTGGTTAAATGGCTCTTGCTGTTTAGACAGGATATATTGACGAGTATGAGCCAAATGAAAGTGATTAGATTCGAACGGAGGGTTTTGCCATGTTGACCCTGGAAGATGTTTATCGAGCGAAAGAGACCGTCGGGCCAATGGCCCATTACACACCGCTTGATTACTCCACCAGCCTGAGTAAAATGACACGTAATGCCATTTATATGAAATTGGAAAACTTGCAAAAAACAGGTTCCTTTAAAGTTCGCGGGGCCTATAACAAAATCATGTCCCTGACCCCGGCAGAAAAAAAGAGGGGAGTCATTGCCGCCTCGGCCGGAAATCATGCTCAAGGGGTCGCCTTAGCCGCTAAAGAAGCGGGAATCAAAAGCATGATCATTATGCCTGAGGGTGCTCCTTTGGCCAAAATGGAAGCGACGAGAGGTTACGGGGCACAGGTCATTTTACATGGCAACAGTTTTGACGATGCGCTGCGCTATGCCCAAGATTTGCGGCAGGAAACGGGCGCAGTTTTCATTCACGCCTTCGATGATCCCATGATTATCGCCGGGCAAGGAACCATCGGTTTGGAAATAGTGGAACAATGTCCTCAAGTGGAGGCGATCGTTTGTCCGATTGGCGGAGGGGGTCTCATCGGCGGGATCGCCGCCGCTGTCAAATCGATGAAACCGTCCGTGAAAATTTACGGGGTTGAAGCGGAAGCTTGTCCAAGTATGAGGGAATCACTGCGGGACAAAAAACCGCTTCAAGTAGGCAGCTCCGGAACACTGGCTGATGGGATTGCCGTGAAACGGCCGGGCGACATGACTTATGAACTTGTCGAGCGTTATGTCGACGACGTGTTCGTCGTCAGTGATATTGAAATTTCAAGGACGATGTTGTTTCTTCTGGAGCGAAATAAGTTGCTGGTCGAAGGCTCCGGGGCTGTTTCCGTTGCCGCTATGATGTATGCTAAAATACCGATCGCTGAGCAAAACGTCGTGGCCATTATTAGCGGCGGCAATGTCGATGTCAACTTCGTTTCCAGAATTATTGAACACGGTTTGGTGGAAGCCGGGCGATTTTTGCACATTTCCACAACTGTGCCGGACAAACCGGGTTACTTGAACCGTTTGTTGAACATTATTTCCGAGGAACAGGCCAATGTCATTTCGGTTCAACATCAGCGGATCAGTTCTCGGATCATGCCTGGTCAAACAGAGATCGAGTTGGCTCTGGAGACGAAAAATAATGACCATATCAAGCGGATCGAAAAAAAATTAAAAGACAGAGGGTATCAATTTACCCGTAAAACATAAGTGGGAGAGAAGCCATTTGGTTCGTCGTCTGATGCACGGATTGGGCGGTTTATGTTTCATAACGTCCCTGGTGTACATATATCAAGCGGTTTTTCCATCCGATTGGGCCTATACAACTTTCAGTATCATGGCGGGAGTACTGTTAGCTTTCGCCATTTTCTTTGTACGCCGCAGCAGTCGGGTGGCCGCTCTGCTTTTGATCTGTGCGGGCACAATCATTTTTGTTTATCATGATGTACATGTGCTTCATATGGTCCAGGGCTTGGGGCAAAATATCAACTTATTAACTTTGTTTCTCGTCGTGCCTTTTATCGGTGTGGTGATGTCCATCGGGGGATATTTGACAGCATTAAAGCAACTCATCCAGGAGCAGGAACAAGACGGTCAGGCACACCCATACCGGCTCAGTTCCATCCTGATCGGCACGATGGGCTTCATTCTCAATTTGGGTGTCCTGCCGATCACCCAGCGCATTGCGGAAGAGAGTTTTTCAAGTTATGAGAAGAAAAAAATGGGGATGGTCATGCTCAGAGCTTTTAATTTCTGTGTGTACTGGTCCCCATACTTTGTCAATGTCGGTCTAGTGGTCGTTCTTTTTGATGTGTCTTGGTTGAACATCGGCTGGGCCGGATTTGTCATTGCACTCGTTTATTTGTTGATCAGCGCCCTCTTTTTCCGTTTGATTCAGTTTGAAAACGATAGGAAACATGAACGAAGAAAGGTGAACAAGCCGATTGCACACAGCGATGCAGCGAACAAGATTAAGGCCCTGATCATCTGGTCGATCAGCCTGTTTATCACTTCCGTCATTCTGGATTTGCTGGTGGAAGTGAATATGCTGACGATCGTTTCCATACTCGCTTTAGTTTATCCTTTGATTTGGGCCGGAGCGATCGGCGTCCTTAAAGAATATTTAGAAGAAGTCGTTAAAAATATTTTCACTTCGTTTGAACGGCTGAAAAATGAAATTGCCGTGTTCATCAGTGCCGGCTATTTTGGCGTGGCCTTATCCTATACCGAAGCGGGTGAATGGGCCTCCTCAGCGATATTCGCATTATCTTTCGGATCCGTATATCTCATGTCGGTTTTGATCATCAGTTTTTCGGTCGTCCTTGCTTTGGTGGGGATACACCCCGTGATCGTTCTCATCGGTGTAGGCAGTTCTTTATCTCCCGCTCTTTTCGGCGTCAGTCCCGAATTTATGGCTTTGGTGCTTATTTTGGCCTGGGCGATGTCCACGTCAGTTTCTCCTTTTTCCGGATCTGTCTTAATGACGTCTGCCCTAATCAATGAATCACCGTGGACGGTTTCCCAAAAAAATTGGTTGTTTAACGGAATCCTCATGCTGATATTGCCTCTCGTTTTATACTTAATGTTCGTTCTGAATTTGATATAATAAGACGTGAACGAAGTGACCTACAGTAAAGGGGTAGAAAAATGAAAACATATCACATCACTGTTTATACGAAGAAAGGCGAGAAACTTCTGGACGATACTTTCGAAGCGGAGGATCACCAGCAGGCGAAAGTGATCGGCATGGCCAAACTCAGGGAGAAAAATTACACCGGGCACACGTATCGTGTCGTTTCACCGCTTGGGCAACTTGTTTTATTCAACAGTTAAACAGGAAAGGGGATTTTAAAAGATGGAGTACAGAATTGAAAGAGATACGCTCGGAGAAATGAAAGTGCCGGCGGATAAACTTTGGGGAGCCCAAACCCAACGCAGCAGAGAAAATTTCAGAATCGGGCAGGAGAAAATGCCCGCGGAAGTCATCCGAGGGTTTGCCATTTTGAAAAAAAGCGCGGCTTTGACGAATCAAGAGCTGGGCAAGCTGCCGGAGGATAAGGCGCAGGCGATCGTCCAAGCCGCAGACGAAATTTTGGACGGGACATTGAGCGAGCATTTTCCTCTCGTTGTTTGGCAAACCGGCAGCGGGACTCAGTCGAACATGAATGTTAACGAAGTGATTGCCAACAGGGGGAATCAAATTTTACAGGAGCAGGGAAGCGAACAGCGCATTCACCCTAATGATGACGTGAACATGTCTCAAAGTTCGAACGACACCTTCCCGACCGCCCTACATATTGCCGCTTTAACAGTGATCGAGGATCAAGTATTACCCGCTTTGAACAAACTCAAAGAGACATTGCGTCAGAAATCCGAGCAGTTCAATGATGTGATTAAAATCGGACGGACGCATTTACAGGATGCCACGCCCCTTACTTTAGGACAGGAAATCAGCGGCTGGCTGCGCATGTTGGAAAAAGACGAGCAAATGATTCGCGAAAGTGCCGAATATATGCGGGAACTGGCCATTGGGGGTACAGCGGTCGGAACCGGCATTAACGCCCATCCTCAATTCGGTGAACTGGTGGCCGAAAAAATCAGCGCATTTACTGGTAAAAAGTTTACTTCGGCCCGCAACAAATTTCACGCCTTAACGAGTCACGACGAAGTGGTTCATACCCACGGGGCGTTAAAAGCGTTGGCTGCCGACTTAATGAAAATAGCGAACGATGTGAGATGGTTGGCCAGTGGACCGCGATCAGGTATCGGGGAAATTACGATCCCGGCGAATGAACCGGGGAGCTCAATTATGCCGGGCAAGGTGAACCCGACGCAAGCAGAAGCGTTAACAATGGTCGTAACCCAAGTGATGGGAAACGATGCCACGATTGGTTTTGCCGCCAGTCAAGGGAATTTTGAACTGAATGTGTTTAAACCGGTGATTATTTATAATTTCCTGCAGTCCGCCACCTTGCTTGCCGACAGCATGATTTCCTTCAACGATAAATGCGCTGTGGGCATCGAACCAAATCATGAAGTCATTGAGGGTCACTTGAAAAATTCACTCATGCTGGTGACAGCTTTAAATCCGCATATCGGCTATGAAAATGCGGCGAAGATTGCCAAAAAAGCACATGCAGAAGGTTTAACCCTAAAAGAAGCGGCCCTGCAAAGCGGTTTGCTGACGGAGAAAGAATTTGACGAGATTGTTGACCCGGCCAAAATGATCACCCCTAAAGCATAGACCAAACTTCCCGTGCATGGCCCAGGGCGTTCTGGGCATCGAGCAAAGGAAGGACCGAATATTCAGGATCGGTTTTAAGCAAGTGTTTAAAAAAGAAATAGAAATGACGTCCAGGTGGAACTGGTACGTCATTTCTATTTCCTCAATAGACGGTGCATCAGGGCTGTGTCAAGATGGTATATCAGGTCAACATGGTTTATAAGGATATAAATAAAGGAACGGGCCATCAACCGTGTGTATTATTGAAGAGGATGTTGTTCAGCGGCATCTCCGGGTTCATGCTTCGGAAAAGGAAAAGCGGTTTGTCCATCGCTCATCGGAACATTGGCAAAGGCTGAAAAATAGTCTTCCTGCCTATCATGTGGCACGTAACCGAGATCAACCCCTGTGGCCAGGGATAAAAACGGATCAAGCGTACACATGTCAGACGCAGTGATATCTGCCAGACTGGTTTTGCCTAAAGAGTAGGCGATCAGTTCCATTTCACGTACAGAAGCATTGAGAAAGTTAAAGACATTTTGTGCGCCGCGTTCAACGTCGAGCTCATCCGTCATTTTCGCTTGATAGATGGCCAAATCGGTGGGTGGTTCGAACGGGGTGGCTTTGAGCAGCTGATCACCGACCGTTGCCATCGCGGCCGTTGTTCCGAGATACACGGCATCGGCGCCGAGCGCCATCGCTTTGAGGCACATGCCTGGGTTGACCAGTCCCCCGGTCACGAGCAGGTTGACGTCATTAGTGGCTCCCTGTTTGGCCAAAAATTGACCGGCTCGCGAGACGGCAAAAAGCGTGGGAAGTCCGAGATCGTCCTGCAACGTCGGCGCTGAAGCATGTGTGCCTCCTTCCGCACCATCGACCGTAATAAAGTCGACACCTGCATCGAGCGCAATCTGCATTTCCTGTTCGAGAAAATGTGTGGCGGCAAACTTTAAACCGACGGGAACTCCGGTTTCATTTTGCAGCCGACGCACAAGGTCTTGGAACTGTTTAACGTTATCAACGCCTGGAAGACGGGAGTGGATGACAGCATCTTCTCCTTCAGGAATGTCAAACACCCGGCGGTATTCCGGACCAATGTTTTTGGCAGGAGTGCGCTGGGGCGTTGAACCTTGGGCACCTTGACCCAGCTGAATTTCAATGGCATCCAAGCGGGAATATTTTTCAGGTGTATTTAACCAACCGCCCCGGTTATACTGACCAATAAGCAGGTCAGCCGCTTCACGTTCATCTTCGAGAAGACCGGCTTCTCCAGTATTGGTGGCTGTGCCGGCCATCGAGGCGCCTTTGGCCAAAGCGACTTTCATCTTTTTACTCAAGGCACCGCCGAATGACATGGCGGCGATGATTAACGGCATGGATAAGGTTAATGGCTTCCGGGCATTTTTGCCAATCGTGACCGATGTCGATATCGATACGTTTTCGGGTGTTGGCAAACGGGTCAAGTGAACGGGATTGAACAAAAATTTCTCCCATGGCGATAAATGAAGATGACTGCCCAATGGTCGTGCTGGAGGTCGACCGTCTTTGGTGCGCATCATCGTCTCCATTAAATTGATCATGCCGACCTTTTTGGTCACGGGGATCATCTCAAAAATGTTTTCGGTATACTGATCCCGCAGCATGCGTTCCATCGCTTTATCGACGATTTCATTGGCAATGCTTCTCCCAAAACGACTGATCAGATTAAACATCGGACTCACCAAGTTGTTCTTGCAAGTCATCCATTTTTTGCGACAGAGTTAAACAAATCTGCTTCACTTCGCCGAGCTGGCGAGCGGCGCTCTGTTCTTCGGTTGCGATTTGATTTAATTTGTCATCGCCCATATCGAGCAAATCTTTATAGTGTTGGGTTTCAACATTGCTGATCGTTCCCGCAATCGTTTGAACGCGGTCCAATTCAGATTTAATATACGACAGCGTGTTGTTCAATTCTTGGTTATTCATTGATTTTCGCCACCTTTTAATATTCAGCTTTTTATTTTTAAGTCTGTCTACGGTTTAAGATGTAACACGAATGGGAAATTATACATCCCGCGCTTGAAGGATGGCATTGATTTGCCCGCCCATAATTAAGATCATGGCCGAGAACTGAAACCACAGCATGAGGACAATCACTCCTCCTAGACTGCCGTAAGTCGCCGTAAAGTTAGCAAAGTGGTTGACATAGTAGGCGAAACCGAGTGAGGTGATCTGCCAGCCAACACTGGCGATGAGAGAACCTAAGAGCACCTCTTTCATCTGTAATTTTTTGTTAGGTCCAAAACGGTAGAGGGTCGTAAAAACAATATTCAAGATGATAAAACTGATGACAAAGCGGAGCGTCTCCCACAAAAACAAACCGATTTTGGGCATGTGAAACAAATCGTACAAGAATGAACCGATTTTTTCCCCAAATACAGTTAAGGTTAAGGCGATGACAATGACGAAAATCATGGCGATGGTGAGTGAGATGGAAACGAGCCTCGCTTTCCAAAAGGGACGAAATTCTTCCACATCATATGCTTTGTTTAGAGAACGGATGATCGCATTGATGGCATGGGAAGCAGACCATAAGGTGAACACAAAACCGAGCGATAACAACCCGGTGTTTTGCACATCGACAATATTGCGCACATTATTTTCGATTAAAGTTGTCGTCCGACCGGGTGCATAGGCGTCGATAAATTGCAAGATATCGTCTGTCGTAATGGGTAAAAATCCGAGAAGCGTAACCGCAAAAATCAAAAACGGAAATAAGGACAGCAAAAAATAGTAAGCACACTGTGCGGATAAGTCGAATACTTGATCATCGCTGAAACGAAAGATGAGTTCTCTGAGCAGAGTCAACCGAAACACCCCTTACCAAGGTTTTCTTTCATCCTTATGACGGGAGGTCAACATGGTTTGAAATTTAAAGTCTATCGAAATGATACCCCTAATTCAGGTTCAATAAAACCCGGCGGCTTGAAAAAACCATTTATCGCTTTGGGTTTGATCATCGTTTTGCTGGGCGCTTTTTTGTTCATTGTCAATATCCTTTCGGAATATATATGGATGGACAATTTAGGATTTAAAGATGTGTTTCTGACGATTTTTTCAACACGCATCCTTTTGTTTGGGATTGGTTTTGCCATTTATGCCTTGGCCCTTTTTCTCACCTTGCTCGGCATTTACCGGGTGTATACCCAGCGGTTTAACATGGAGTCATTGCCCCGGCTTTTCAGGGTCAGGAAACTGTTTTTATGGTTTGGTTTGGCGGTTTCTTTTCTGTTTGGTTTAATCGGTTCGGGAGTGATTCAAGGAATTGGATGGGAGCGTTTTTTAACCTATTTTCATCAAGAGCCGTTCAATGTGAATGATCCGGTTTTCGGCGAGGATGTTTCCTTTTATGTCTATACACTGCCTTTCTGGAATTTCGTCCTGAACATGCTCACCGGACTTCTGCTCATCCTGATCATCATCCAGGGTCTCGCTTTCAGTGTGTTTCGCCTGTACTGGCATGAACGCCGGGCGAAAATTCAACTGGCAGTGACCGGCATATTCTTTGGATTGGTACTTGCGGCCAATCATTTTCTGTCCCGTTACGATACATTGTTGACCGATCAGGTGAATGCTTTCCAACGCGGCGTCGTTTTTGGGGCCGGTTACACCGATCATGTCGTCAACATCCCGTTGGCCTATGTCATGGCCGTTGTTTCCATCGCCGCCGTGCTCTTGGGATTGACCGGCATTTTCCGTCAAAAAATGCGTTTTTTGTTGGCGGCGCCAATTCTTTATTTCGGCATTTTCATTGCCGGGCAGGGCGTCTCTTTCATCGTCCAAAATTTCCTCGTTGTTCCGAATGAATTTGTGCGGGAAGAACCTTATTTACCGCATAATATGGCCTATACCCGACAGGCTTACGGCCTGGAAGAGATCACGGAAATCGATCACCCGGGCAACTTGTCATTGTCCAGGGATATGGTTGAACAAAACAAGCTCACTATCGAAAACGTGCGGGTGAATGATGCGCGTCCGCTCATCGACGCTTACAATCAGCTGCAAACATTTCGAACATATTATCAATTCAACGATGTGGATGTGGATCGGTATGTCATTGACGGGGAATATCGCCAAGTATTTATCGGACCCCGGGAACTGAATACAGAGGATTTGCCCGAACAGGCACAAACATGGGTGAACCAGAAGTTGAGGTACACTCATGGATACGGCGTGGCCATGAGCCACGTTAATCGGGTGACTTCTCAAGGACAGCCGGAATATATGCTTAAAGATTTGCCCGCAACCGGGGAGTTGGAATTGACACGGCCGCAAATTTATTTTGGTGAGCAGGATTATCACACGGTTGTCGTCAATACCGACATCGATGAGTTTGATTATCCGGCAGGGGAGACGAATGAATACCATCGTTTTTCGGCGGAAGCAGGCATACCGATGACTTTGTTCAATCGTTTCGTATATTCGCTGGAAGAATTATCGCCACGCTTGTTGATTTCCGGTCAGATCGATGCCGACAGCCGTTTGCTGCGCAAAAGAAATGTTCTTGAGCGACTTGAATCCATCGCTCCGTTCCTGTTTTATGATGATGATCCGTATATCGTCGTTCGGGATGACGGGACATTAGTCTGGATCGTTGACGCCTATACGGGTACGAGTCAATATCCGTATTCCGAATCGATCGGCCAGGGGATGAATATGAATTACATCAAAAATCCGCTGAAAGCCGTTGTTGATGCTTACACAGGGGAAGTGTCGTTCTATGTGGTCGATCCGGATGATCCTTTGTTTCAAACTTACCAAAATATCTTTCCGACATTGTTTACGACCGATATTCCGGAAGATATCCGGTCCCATTTCCGTTATCCTTTGCAATTGTTTACGTACCAGGCCATGATGTACCGGACGTATCATATGACAGACTTGGAAGTGTTTTATAACCGGGAGGATTACTGGCAGTTTCCGACTGAAAATTATTATGACAGTGATGTCACAATGGAGCCGTATTACATCACCATGAAACTAGCGGAAGAAGAGCAGGAAGAATTTATTTTGATGCTCCCCTTTACGCCGAATAACCGCCAAAACATGATCGGCTGGATGGCGGCTAGAAATGACGGGGAACACTATGGGGAGCTGTTGGTTCACCGTTTCCCTAAACAGCGTACGATTTATGGTCCGCAGCAAATTGAAAACCGAATTAACCAAGATCCGTATATTTCCCAGCAGTTGAACTTATGGGCTCAGGGAGGTTCCCGGGTCATTCGGGGCAATTTACTCGTCATCCCGATTGAAGATACGTTACTGTATGTTGAACCGATCTACATTGAGTCGGATAATGAAACATCTCTGCCTGAAGTGAAACAAATGATTGTCTCCTACGGCGACTACATTGTGATGGAAAGCAACTTTGAAAATGCGATGAACCGGCTCCTGGATCTCCTCGATCAAGGCGTTCCGGCCGAAGAGGCTCCGGGGATGGATGAAATGCCGATCCTGACCGCCGAGGAATTGATCGAGGCATTAACCGACCTTTTCGATCGTTATCAAGAAGCGCTTTCCGACGGAGACTGGTCTGAAGCCGGCAGGGTGATGGAAGAACTTGAAAGTCACTTAGCGGAATGGAAAACGCAACAAGGTGAAGATGTGGAAGCTGTCCCTGATGCCGATGATGAAGGCGAGGCTGAACGAGCACCGGAAACCGGTGAAGCAGAACGAGTGCCTGAAGCCGGTGAAGGGGAGCAGGCGCCGGAAGCAGAGTAATGCTGGGATTGACCGTTGGGATTTTATAAAACTGTCCCGCACGCCCCGCCAGGTAACAGATCCGCCAGGCCATGCGGGGCAGTTGATAACAAATGGGGACGTTTAAATACGGTTGCGGAAGGAAGGTAAAAGATGATGGAGCGGTGGAAGAGGAACCTTCTTGTTTTATGGATCGGCCAATTTTTTGTCATGGCTGCCATGAGTTCCATTATTCCTTTTTTGCCATTATATTTGCAGGAGTTAGGAACGGTGGACCCGGATAAAATCAGCATGTGGACGGGAATCATTTTTGGGGCCAATTTTTTATCGGCCTTTATTTTTTCGCCTATCTGGGGTAAGCTGGCTGACCGTTACGGGCGCAAAATGATGGTCATCCGCTCCGGCATCGGCATGTCCATCACCATTACGTTGATGGGGTTTGTGACCCATCATGTCCATTTGCTTTTGCTGCGTCTATTAAACGGGACGATCTCGGGTTTTATCCCGGCGGCCATTTCATTGACAGCGACTAACACCCCGAAAGAAAGGGTCGGGTATGCACTCGGTATCCTCCAGTCGGGAGCTGTGGCGGGGTCGATCTTCGGTCCTCTGTTTGGCGGTCTGATGGCAGATACGTTCGGTTTTCGGGCCATTTTTTCTTATACAGGCATCTTGATATTTTTGGCCACGCTCATTGTCATTTTTTTGGTTCGTGAAAAATTCGAAAAGCAAGAGACTACGGAAAAAACAAGTTTTGTGCAAGATTTTAAAAAAATCGCCTCCAGAAAGCCCATCGTGTCCTTGTTTATCGTGGCCATGCTGATCCAGTTGGCCATGTTGGGCACCATGCCTCAAATCCCCGTTTTTGTGCAACATTTAGCTCCTTCGGCTGACAACTTGGCTTTTTTGGCCGGACTGGCCGCCTCTGTGATGGGTTTGGCCAACATGTTGGCCGCCCCTCAATTGGGGAAGCTGGGGGACCAATTCGGTTCGCAATATGTCCTCCTCTTTGCGGTTGCCGGCGCTGCTCTGATCACTTTGCCCCAAGCTTTTGTCCAAACATTGTGGCAGTTGATCATCCTGCGTTTCTTACTGGGCATGTGTTTGGGCGGGCTGCTCCCGTCGGTCAACGCTTTAATTCGTCATTATGCGCCCGAGGGCATGGAAAGTCTGACGTATGGATTTTCGAATTCCGCTTTATTTGTCGGCAATATGTTGGGGCCGATCGGTTCAGGGATGATTGCTTCTTACTTCGGCTTGCGCTCCATTTTTATTGTCGCCGCTTTACTCTTAATCTTCAATGCGCTGTGGGTCAAATGGTTGATTCGCACCAAAATGTCCCGTCAGAAACAATCGGTGTAAAGCCATGAACGTTACATTCATATGTTGAATCATGACCAGCCTGGAATCATACAAGAAAGAGGTGATTTGATGAAAATAGGCGTGCTGTCCGATACGCATATTCCCCAACGGGCGAAACATCTGCCGCAGGCTTTACTCAAGGGTTTGCAGGACGTCGATTATATGATTCATGCCGGCGATTGGGTCTCGCTGAGTGTTTATCGGATATTGAAGAAGTACGGCCCTGTTGAAGGGGTGGCCGGGAATTGTGATGGAGAGGACATCATCAGCAAATTTGGCAAGAAAAAAATTTTGCAACTTGAGGGATTCCGCATTGGAGTGACGCACGGGGAAGGGATGAAAAAGACGACGGAAAAGCGTGTTTGGGATGCGTTTGCCGGGGACAAGGTTGATCTGGTGATCTTCGGCCACACGCACATTCCAGTGTGCAAGCGGCACAAGGGTGTATGGATGTTTAATCCGGGATCGCCGACGGATAAGCGCCGTCAGGCCCGGTACTCTTTTGGTATTGTCACTCTTGGGGATGAGATTCGTGCCGAGCATGTTTTCTTTGATCATCGTCATTAAGCGGGAAACAACGCATAAAAATCCGAAAACGAGCCTTAAGGAAGGCTCGTTTGGATTAGCTGGCTACTTCGGACATTTTGGCTTGCAGAGCTGTGTATAATTCCTGTCTTTCCTCCTGGTTGAGTGGCACCAACGGCAGGCGAACAGAGCCCACGTTGACGCCGTACATTTCCAAAGCGGTTTTGACCGGCGTTGGACTCGGGGCAGCAAACAGGGCTTTCATCATGGGCAGCAATTTGCGATGAATGGCTGCTGCGGATTGCACTTGCCCCTGGAAGTAATGCTCGATCATTTCCTGCATTTCGTTGCCGATAATATGAGCGGCGACCGAGACGACCCCGATGCCTCCGATGGAGAGGATGGGTAAGGTTAAACTGTCATCCCCGCTGTACAAACTGAACTGATCGTCTGTCTCAGAGATAATTTTGGCCATCGCTTCCAAGTCTCCGCTTGCTTCTTTGATACAGACGATGTTGTCAATATGTGAAAGACGGATGACGGTATCGGCTGAAAGATTGGTGACTGTTCTGCCCGGCACGTTATACAGCATCACCGGCAGGGTCGTGGCTTCAGCAACCGTTTTAAAATGTTGGTAAAGCCCTTCCTGAGAAGGTTTATTGTAATACGGTGTGACCAACATGATGCCATTGACGCCGGCCTGTTCCGCTTGTTTCGTCAACAAAACGCTCGCCCTCGTGTTGTTAGATCCCGTGCCGGCGATGACGGGAACTCTGCCATTTGCGACCTCGACAACATAATGGAATAAAGAGATTTTTTCCTCGTCGGTCAGTGTCGGCGACTCGCCTGTCGTTCCAGCAACGACAAGTCCGTCCGAACCGTTAGCGATTAAATAATTGACCAAATTTTTCGTTGCTTCGAAATCAATATCTCCTTTGGCATCAAACGGGGTGACCATCGCGGTTAAAACTTTACCAAAATTCATCGTCGCACACCTCTATTCATAATATTTGAACTGACCGTCATCCAATAACAGGATAATGAATAGAGCTATAACGCAAAAAGCAACAACGAGGGTTCTCGTTGTTGCAGTAGAAACAGGATTGTTGATTCGTGTTTCTATGCGTGAGATAGCCCTCCATATAGCATGTAAACGCTATATGACAGTCTTGCATTTGTTCAATACAAAACCAGTGTCAAGAACAATGAGATTCTCTCCACTTCGGCAAAGTACCCTTTCCACAATGGTCATCAGAGCTCATTTCTCCTCAAATTGTGTACTGATGTCCTTTGCACCTCTAGTCTCACTTCAAAATGCTTGTTGAAGTTAAGAAAATATTTTATTTATAGTTGTAATATAACAAAGAAATGTTCGCATTGCAATGAAGATCGTAAAATCGTCCATTTTTGTAGAGGAGCAAAGGATTTGTTGTCCCCGAGAAGTGAATTCGCTATACTTGTTTGCAGGAAAGACAAGCGACAGAAGCGATGGAAGACAAGGTGGTGAGATCATGTCTACAGGTTTCGGGACGTTTATTGTATTATGGTGTATTTTTTTCTTTATTATGCTTATGATCGGCGGATATTTTATGTTCCGGAAATTTTTGAAATCTTTACCTAAAGAAGATGGATGGTCTGAACTGGACTGGCAGGATTATTATATCGAACAGACGAGACATTTATGGAAGGAGGAGACATTGCAATTTTTGGATGAACTCGTTCAGCCGGTGCCTGAATTGTTCAGGGATGTGGCCAGAAGAAGCATTGCCGCAAAGATCGGTGAGCTTGCCTTGAAAAACAAAGCAAAAGAAATTGATCAGGATCTGATCTTGAAGGGGTACATGCAAGCGACACCTGCCAGAGACCATAAATGGCTGGTGAAACACCTCGAAGAAAAAAATATTGATTACACGCCGTACAAAGAATATTTGAAAATCAATTTGAGTGATTGAGCGAGGGATTAGGACTTCCTGCCTTTGCCGACCAGCATCGATTTTGCTATAGTTAACTAATCATGGCATCTTACTGTTTCAACATTTTTTTTGGAGGGGATCCCATGCCGTATTCTGCACTGTTACATACCCATGTGACTTCCTGGACCGTGGCGCTCATTTTGTTTGTCGTTTCGTTACTATTGCTCCGTGCCGGGAAAGACAAAGCCTTAAAAGGGTTGCAAATGGTTTTGCGCCTCTTTTATATTCTCATTTTGCTGACGGGGATTTATTTGCTTTTTCAAATCAATTTCCAGGCGTCTTTTATTCTCAAAGCTGTGCTGGCCGTTTGGCTGGTTTATGTCATGGAAAAAATATTAACACTGGCCTCCAAAGGTGTATTGGATGGAAAAATGAAAGCTGTGTACGGGATTCAATTTGGTGCCTTGCTCATTCTTGTTTTATTGCTCGGTTACCGGGTGATCGGTATATGAGTGAAAAAACACTGTCACAAAACATGGATCAGCCACCTCTTGGTGGTATTTTTTTTGTTCATTTTGCCGAAAAACGCCAGAAAATGTCTTGGAAAATATAGCTAATCCATGGGACAAAAGTATGATATTATAAAAAGAAAGAAATTGATGTAAGCAGGGACGGATGATGAATAAGAGGAATATGGAAATGAAACGTAGGACGTGGAGATCGAGTCCGTGGCGAGTGCATTCGTTTGAAATCAGTGTGTCGCTGCTGCGGTTATTTTTATGGATCGTGCTCGGTGTCGTTTTATTAGCCACGCCAGCTGTTTCCTTGCTGGGATTCGATCAGCAAAAACTGTTCGGCCTACTCATTTTCGGCATTTGTTTTAATATCTTCGCCCAAATAAGCATTCACTTCACAGCCCAAGGCTCCGTGCCTTATCGAATGGCCACAAAAGGGGGAATCATTTTTGGTTATATTGCCACATTATGGTTGATTCAGGCCACTGGGGCAGAGGAAAGCCCTTTTTTTCCGCTGACTTATTTACTTGTTCTGCATGGTGCCATTTATTGGCGTTATCTCGGCTCCGTGATGCTCACGCTGGCCATTTTTGTGGGTTATACACTGCTGTTGGCGGCAGATGGATATGCCTTTAGCGGCGCTTCATTGCTGCGTTACATCATTCAAATCATTTTATTGCTGACGATGCTCTTTTTCGGCATGAATTTAGCCATTAGGGAAAGAGGTCACCGTGATGAGAAAAGCCTTTATCGAGAGCAGATGAACCATGACTATTTGACCAACTTGTATAATCACAGGCATTTTCAGGATCAGCTGCAACAACGTATCGATAGACAGCATCCTTTTTGTCTCGTTCTGGCAGACATCGACCATTTTAAAAAGATTAATGACACGTACGGTCATTTGACCGGTGATCGCATTTTAAAAGCGATTGCCGCTATTTTGTTGGACAAACTGCCGCCGAATAGAGGGGGCGTTTTTCGATATGGGGGAGAGGAATTTGCCATTCTGCTTGATTTGTCCACCAAAACGTCCGTTCAGAAATTTGTCGGCGAAGTGATCGATGAACTGAACCAGAAAACTTTTCATGTCGACGGGGTTGATCTGAAAGTCACGCTGAGTTTCGGCATTGAGCGGTACCATGCGGAAGATGAGAAAGATCAGCTGATCCTTAGAGCGGACAACCTGCTTTATTCGGCAAAAAAGAAAGGGCGTAATCAAGCCCTTTTCAGCGAACGGTTTGATGAATAGCGTCTTTGGGTAAAATCTACATCAGGATAGTACGTATTTTTGACGAGAATGTTCGGTCCGAGGCATTTGACAGCCGGACAGTGACAATTGACGCTCTTTGCTGTGGACGAGTTCCTCCACCGAGTATATGCTTCGTCCAAAGAGGTTGTTTGTATTCGTCCGAGAGGAGGGATATCGCCAAAATCAGTGACGGTGATGTCGCCGCTGAAAATATTCACGTTTAAACGGCACCGTCCATCCGGGTCATTGCGCACGGTGACGTTTTCTTCATCCCATAGACGGTTCAACAGGTCCAGGTCTTCCGGGTTTTCACTGCAAGGGTAAAAAGGTAATGTTCCGAACAACATCCAGACGTCTTTATCTCGACAGTCCAGCAGTCGCTGAATACCTGCCCGTATTTCCGTAAGGGAAGCCACTTCCAGATGGCTGGCATAGTCACTTGGATACATTGGATGTATTTCATGTCGGCGGCATCCCATTTCGACCACTTGACGGTGTATGTCTTCAAGATGAGGTAAAGTCCGCTTGTTAATCATCGTTTCCGCAGAGACGTTGACGCCTTGTGCGGAAAGCGCCTTGGCGTTAGCCACCATCCGCTCCAACAACTTGATCACTTGTGCCTCGCGCGGTTTTTTCTGCATCGCTCCAAAACCGATATTGACAAAGTCGCGCGCATTGCCGTAATTGTAGGATATGTGCAGCACATCAAGGTAGGGGACAATGGCTTCATACTTTGCTAAATCCAGGGTGAGATTCGAGTTGAGCTGTGTTTTCACTCCGCGTTCATGAGCATACCGCAGAAGGGGAATGACATAGTTTTCCACCGATCGATTGGATAGCATCGGTTCTCCGCCGGTAATGCTCAATGTGCGCAATGAATCGACTTCATCCAAACGCTGCAAGAGCAATGCCAGCGGAAGGGCTGAAGGATCTTTCGTTTGCAGCGTATAGCCGACGGCACAATGTTCACAGCGCATATTACATAACGTCGTTGTCGTGAATTCGACGCTCGTCAGCCGCATATCCCCGTAGCGGTGCATGTCTTCGTATGCTTCCCACGGATCATAGGCAGCTGAAAAAGGTTGACCGTCTGAATAAGTGGTGAACATAAATGAACTCCTCTGCACGATATGATATAGACCAGCTTCTTACTTTATATCATATCAGGCGTCAGTGCTTCAAACTTTGGCTCGAATTTCTCTTCCAGCACTTAGCCCGGTTACTCATGGCCGGCTGAGAAGAAGTAACTGATCACTCTCATCATGGCAGTCCATGCTTTTTTAACTTTTCTAAGCAGCGACGAAAATGTTGCTGATCATCCAGGAGAAGATGCCGTTGCTCATCCTCACACGATCTGGATGTCAACCTAAAATGAAATCCTGCACTAAATCATCCAGACTTTTAAATGCATAGCCTTCTTTTCGCAAATCATCGATCACTTTGGGCAGTGCTTCCGCATTGTCACTGGAAACCGTGTGCAACAAAATAACGGCACCCGGGTGAATTTGGCGGGTGATATTATCATACGCATATGTCCAGCCCTTTTGCTGATCGGTTTGCCAATCGACGAACGCCAATGACCAGAACACGTTGCGGTAGCCCAACTGCTGGGAGGCGGCCAGTGAGCGTTCGCTAAAGATGCCTCTGGGAGGGCGAAGATAGGTCATCCCTTTTTGCCCGGTGATCTGTTCGAATGCCTCTTCGACGCGGGACAGCTCCTTTTTGATCTCTGCATCACTGATGGTCGTGAAGTCGGGGTGGCTCCAAGAGTGATTGCCGACGATGTGTCCTTCCTTGACCATGCGTTGAACGAGTTCGGGTTGATCTTGCAAATAATGTCCGGTCACAAAAAAAGTCGCCGGAACTTCTTTTTCTTGCAGCGTATCCAAAATATCTGCGGTATAACCGTTTTCATAACCGTTGTCAAACGTCAAATAAATGTTTTTTTTGGATGTGTCGCCGATATAAAACGACCCGTATGTCTGTAACAGTTCCTCCCATTCCGGACCGGCCTGGGGCGGTTCATGATTCGTGCTTTTTTTAAATCCCCAGTGGTGCGCTTTGTTGGACAGATCCTGGGCCCAAGTGTGCGAAACGAGAACCATTACAATGAAAACAACGGCCATCAAAAATGACACTGCCATTCTGTTTTTCATCGCTCCAAAAACTCCTTTCCTGATTCGTATCTTTCCCTTTGTATCTTTCCCTTGGTCGCGGCCAGTGTGTTTATTTTTTGTTCCTGTCTCAAATTCATGCGAAAATATGTTATAATAGCGGACACATACAAAGCCGAGTATTTTGGTTGTCATTTTAAAGGAGTTCGATGAGCATGCCGATTAACGTGCCGGAACATTTGCCAGCAAAAGAAATATTGACTGAAGAAAACGTGTTTGTCATGGATGAAAAAAGGGCCTTTCACCAAGATATCAGGCCTTTAAATATCGTCATTTTAAATTTGATGCCCCAAAAACAAAAAACCGAGACGCATCTCTTGCGTCTTTTGGGCAACACGGCCCTGCAGGTGTTTATCACCTTACTGCGACCGGAAACCCATGTGCCCAAAACAGAAGGCATGGCCCATTTAAACGCATTTTATAAAACATTCGCGCAAATCAAGGATCGCAAATTTGACGGGATGATTATTACCGGGGCTCCGATTGAACACTTGGCATTTGACGAAGTCGATTACTGGCAAGAATTAAAAACGATTATGGATTGGACGACGACGAACGTCACGTCCACTTTGCATATTTGTTGGGGAGCGCAGGCAGGCCTCTACCATCATTTCGGCATTGAAAAATATCCTCTGGAGCAAAAACTGTTCGGTATTTTTGCGCATCGCATGTTAAAACAGAACACCAATTTAATGAGAGGCTTCGATGATGAATTTTATGCCCCTCACTCCCGGTACACCGAAACCCGCCGGGAAGATATCGAAAGAATTCCGGAACTGGAGCTGTTCGCCGTCTCGGAAGAAGCGGGTGTCTATCTCGCCGCCACTAAAGACGGGAGCCAAGTTTATTTAACCGGACATCCGGAATATGATGCCTGGACGCTTGACGATGAATATAGACGCGATTTGCAGAGGGGATTGAATATCCAGAAACCAAAAAACTATTATCCTGAAGACGATAAAACAAAAAAACCGCCCAACAGATGGCGGTCGCACGCCAATTTATTGTTTGCCAACTGGTTAAACTACTACGTCTATCAGGTTACGCCTTACGATTGGAAATAATACAGCCTGGAAATAATGCACGCGGTTCTCAGTCCAACATGCGCCTCTTAGCCCTTGTCTAGCGCTAAGCCCCTGCTATGATATATTGACAATGTCAGATGCGCAGCAGAACAATACCGGTCATAATGCCGATTAAGGATAGTATTTGAATGATGGACAATCTTTCGGAGAACCACCACATGGACAGCAAAGCAATGACAAGTCCGTAAACGGAAAAGATGGGGGAAACCAGACTGGCTGGTCCAACAGTCAAGGCATAGGCGTAAATCTGCATGCCGCTGAATGAAAACAATCCGGCAATCAAGCCGCTTATCCAGCCGGTTCGTCTGGGCCCGGCACCTGAAGGTGTCCGGGTTTTTTGGCCTTCCCAGGCCATTTGTCCGATCGACCAAAGGAGACCGAATAAATATCCGTAAAACAGAACAAGTGTATTGTTGAGCGCCATTTCCTCCGTGATTTTCAATCCACCGTTGCGTAAAAAGAAGAGGACCGTCGCCAGGCTGACAAATAAATACCATATTTTGTGATGGACGGAGATCGATTCTTGGGGGTCAATGGGCAGGATGCAAATGCAAATGAGCAAGAGGGTGATCCCGACGATTTCCAGGACGGTGATCGTTTCTCCGTAGTAAAAAACGGACATAAGCACAATAAAAACGACATTGGCGTTGACGATCGGAGCCGTGAGACTGGCCGGTCCAAAGGACAAACTGCGCATAAAAAAATAGTTCCCAAACGTTGAACCGATGCCTACGATCAGTCCGCTGACAAGCAGGGCGGGATTCAAGTCAAGTTGATCTTGGGTAAGAGCTAAAATGAAGAACCCGGCCGTGCCGCTCACGTACAGTCCACATAAAAGGTGTGCCGAAGAGGCGCCTCTGGCTGATCCGTACTTCATCATAAAGCCCGATAAGCCAAAGATCAGGGCACTGGCCAGAGCCGGGAGAAACCAGTTCATTTCCCGTTTCACTCCTTGGTGAAAAACGAACATCACTTAATATCATAACATGAAGGTTGATCTGCATGACCATTCCTCTGGTCCCAATATGTTAAGCCATTGTTTAACCCGTAAGTATGTTCAGCGGCGTCAGGCGTCGTTAGAAGAATGTATCCACGGCGAGTGTCACCGATGAATAAATGGCCAGGATGGTCGTTAACACGAGCAAGACGTTTTCAAGCCAGTTGTTCGTATATTTGCCCAGCATTTTCTTTTGATTGGAGATGATCAACAGCCCGATGGATATGACGGGGAGACCGACGACGGATAATACGTTGACAAAGACGACCATGGTCACAAAACCAGGCATCCCCGGTATGGACCAGAGGATGGGTGTGACTAGGATAAATAGACTAAACCATTTAAAGGCGGGATCATTTTCAGGTTTTTCGCCATACTGCTTCCTGCGCTCTTTTTTGATGTTCTGCAAAGCGTCGATGGCCACCTTTGGAAAACCTAACGAAAATCCGATGACACTGCTGTACAGCGCCCCAAGTATGCCTAAATAAAAGATGAGCTGTCCTGCATCACCAAAGTAGATTGACAACGCTTGTGAAAGATCGTGCATGCTGGTTATTTCAATGCCGTTAGGCTTTAAAATTTCGGCACCAACCACCCAAATGGATAAATCGATGACGATCGCGGCGAAGATGGCAAACAGCAAATCGTTTCGCTGCCTTTTTTTCAATGATTGGCAAATCGACCAATGGCTTGAAAAAGAACCCCGGCTGAGGGCGTCCATCGTGATTCCTTATGAAAATGCCGAATTTGCCGTTGAAGAAATCAACCGGTTGGCCGAACATCCCGGGTTTGTGCAAATTTTATTATTACCTCGTACGCGGGAACCGCTGGGCCGGCGCAAATATTGGAAAATATACGAAGCGGCTGAAAAACATCGTTTGCCCGTTGGCATCCACTTTGCCGGTTTGGGGGGCAATGCGATCACTTCCCACGGTTTTCCTTCATTTTATATTGAAGACCATACCGTCATGTCCCAAGCTTTTCAATGCCAAGTCATCAGCCTTGTCTTAGAAGGGGTTTTTGAACAATTTCCCGGCTTGAAAGTGGTTTTAGTGGAAGGAGGTTTCGCCTGGTTGCCTTCGCTCATGTGGCGGATGGATAAGCACTGGAAGCGCTTGAAAGAAGAAGTGCCGTTTCTGACAAGGAAACCGTCGGAATATATTCAAAATAATATGTATGTCACCACCCAACCGATGGAAGAACCACCGAAGTCGGAGTACTTGCTGCAAGTGATTGAACAGCTCGGTTGCGAGCAAATGTTGATGTTTGCCACCGATTATCCGCATTGGGACTACGATGATCCGGAAAGGGCTTTTCCGGCAAAATTTCCGGATGCATTGAAACGGAAGATTTTTTATGATAATGCTTTATCCGTGTATAGATTTGCGGCGAAGGAGTGAGGGCTAGCCATGAAAAAATATGTCGTCGCCAAGGTTGATGACATTCCCCCGGGTCAGCGAAAGATTGTGCACATTAACGGCAGATCAATTGGATTGTTTAATATCGACGGAGAATTTTATGCCATACGCAATCGCTGTCCTCACGCTGGTGCGCCCCTGTGTGAAGGGGTACTGTCCGGCTTCGTTTCTTCTGAGGAACCCGGCCAATACAATTATGCGCGCCGGGGAGAAATCGTCCGTTGTCCTTGGCATCAATGGGAATTTGACATTAAAACAGGTCAATCCTGGTTTGATCCGCAGCAAACACGGGTTCGATCGTATGATACGAAAGTTGAGCAAGGATGTGCCTTGCTTGAAACTCCCGGCACAAAATTGATCAAAGGACCGTATAAGGCCGAAACATTTCCTGTATCTGTCGATGATAAGTATGTCGTTATAGAAATGTAGGCATCCGTGGGAGACGCAGGCAGACCGGATGGAAATGAAGGCAGTTCGGTTGTGACGTCCGCAGCCAGGATGGAGAGTCCGCAGTCCGGATGGAGATGTCCGCAGTCCGGATGGAGATGTCCGCAGTCTGGATTGAGAGTCCGCTGTCCGGATCGGAGATGTCCTCAGTCCGAATGGAGATGCCCGCATTGAGATATGGTCAGACGAACAACAGGTCGAGCTCGACCTGTTGTTTTATATGTCGACAAAGCCGCACAAATGGGCTATGTTAAAAGGAGAAAGATCCAGAGAGTAATATGAAAGGCTAAAGATCCAAAGAGTAGATGATCGGATAAAGATCCAAAGAGTGGATAACCGGAGAAAGATCCAAAGAGCAAGAAGATAGGTTCCCAGCAAGCATATCGGCCGTTGCTGTTTATATGTGCTCAAGAAAGGGAATGAACGATGCAAACTCAACCGAAGTATGATCCATCTTTGAATAACATATCGCCGGCGAACACTCGTATCCAGCCCGCTTTGCAATTATCTGTCCTGCTTGCGGTCAGCATCGGTCATATGCTGACCGATATAATGATCAACGTCATCCCGGCCATGCTGCCGTTAATGCAGGAAGCTTTCGCCCTGTCTTACACCCAGCTTGGTGTGATTGTCATGGTGGCCACGGTCAGTTCTTCTTTTATCCAGCCGGTGTTTGGCTATATTACTGATCAGCGGCCTATTTTATGGTTGATGTCTGCCGGACTGCTCACCGTCGGATTAGGGCTGGTCATGATTGCTTTCGCCCCATCGTACATCTGGTTATTAATCGCTGTGGCCATCAGCGGGATCGGTGGAGCGGCCTTTCACCCGGAAGCAGGCCGCACCGTTTATTTGGCGGCCAGCGAAAACAAAGGTTTTGCCCAGTCCGTTTTTCAAGTTGGGGGAAACGTAGGGCAGTCGCTTGCCCCGTTAATGCTTCCTCTCTTTCTTGTTTACACAGGGGTACAAGGCGCCTGGCTGTTTATCTTGATTGCCTTATTGGGTGCTTGGCTGGTCTTTCGGCCCATACCTTGGTTAAAACAGAGGATGGCCGTGGAAAACAGAGCGACCCAGACGGTTAGGGAAGGAGAAAACGATGTCTCCGCCACTGTTTTGCTGACGGTGATCACTATCCTCCGTTCCGTGATCGTTATCGGGGTTTCCAGCTTCCTGCCGTTATACTATGTCAACGAGCTCGGTATGGATGTGGGTCTGGCCAGCACCTATATATTCATCTTCATGCTGGCCGGATCGATAGGTACGTTTCTCGGCGGACCGGCGGCAGACCGATGGGGAAACAAAACTATCACCGTGTGGACCTTGTTCTTGTCCATTCCTTTTTTGATCTGGCTGCCTTTTGCCCGCGGCGCAGTCGCTATCGCTGTCATCATCCTGCTCGGCTTTATTTTAGTCTCAACAACGGCTGTCAGTGTCGTCTATGGACAAAAACTAATGCCCGGTAAGGTGGGGATGGTCACCGGGTTAATGATCGGTTTTGCTTACGGAACGGCAGGTGTGTTCATTTCCTTGCTCGGTTACCTGGCAGATATTTGGGGCATCAGAAGCATGTTTTCCATTTTAACCGTTTTGTTGATCATCGGCTTTTTGTTAACCTTGTTTTTACCGAAAGATCACGTCTTGGCCAGGGCAAGGACGGATCAAGGCCAAGCCGAGGAGACGGATCAAACCAGTCATGATTAATACGGGCTTTTTGGGATAGACTATAAGTCAACATGAACAAATTCCAAGCCAAAGGAGCGATTCATGTTGGTTAAGATTTGCGAGGTTTGTGGACGCATTGAAGAAGATGAAGAGGAAACAAAAGAACAAGACGCAGATTACCACATGCTTGACATCTGTGAGAATTGCACCCAAGACAAACATTATCAAACGTTCCTGAATATCTGGTGATCATCATCCCTTGCAGTACAGCAGGGGATTTTTTGTGCTCAGCGTCCTTAGAATTGAGATTTTTTGACAAAATATGCCATTGAAATGGTACAATGGGAATAGATCATTAGTTGTTGAAACTGGTGAATGTTTTAGATGAATTTATCAGGTGATGACAAGTTTATCAGGTGATCGTCCATGAGAACAGACAGGCTCATACGTCTTATTAGAATCATCACGATGGTCCAGTCCAAACCCGGTATTCGAGCTAAAGAACTAGCTGAACGATGCGGAACGACCGAGCGTACCATTTATCGAGACATGGACATCTTAAGCTTAGCCCACATTCCGATAGCCAATATCGGACACGGGAAAGGATATCATTTTGTCAGCGATTTCGCCTTATATCCTCTAGATTGGACTGAAGAGGAGCTGATGGCCTTTGGTGTCCTTCCGTCGTTATTGGAACAGGTAGATTTGGTACCTCCCGGCATTTATTCCGCTTATGAAAAGGTCATGGCCGCCGCCCGTAAGGAAAAGCTGCTTCGTCAGGATTTGCTTGAGTCGGTCATATCGGTCATTCAGATGGGCACTCCGGCTTATAAGGATGTCAAATCTAATTTTTTGAGTACGATAATTCAGGCCATTTTGAATAAACAGACCGTTCAAACACGCTATCACACCCAAAGCCGCAATGTGACCACGGTGCGCAATATAGATCCTTATTACTTAATTCCTCGAGAACACCGCTTTTACTTGATCGGTTATTGTCATCAGAAAGAGGCGATCCGCACCTTTCGTCTGAGTCGATTTCAAAAGGTGAAAATATTAGACCGAACGTTTGCGATGGATGATTTTAACCTGAAAGAATATTTGAAAGATACGTGGTCCATCGAACGGGGAGAAGATGAAATTCACTTTAAAGTGAAATTTTCACCGCGGGTTGCCCGTTATGTCAAGGAAGAAGAACTTTTTGTCAAACCTAGGCTCATTGACCTGGAGGATGGTTCGCTGCTCTTCGAAGTGACGGTGAATCACGACCGCGAATTTTTGCAATGGCTGATGGGCTACGGACCGGATGCGGAAATTGTGGCGCCCGTGTCATACCGGGAAAAGATGAAGGATCGTTTGCGGGAGTGGATGGGGATATACGAATAGTGAGATCAATCATTGAAACCAATCCATAAAAGGAAGATCGTCTGGAAGGTAACAGACGTCTTCCTTTTTTATGGTTAATAGAGCCATGGATAGGCATATAGGAATTCTTTGGCAACCGAACATCTTTTTGGTGACAACCAGGTGTCAAAATGCCGTGTTAGATTAAAAGCACGATAAAAATTTTTCGCAAGGAGAGGAATGACATGAATCGAACAACGGAAATGATTTTAGGCATTATAGGAGGGTTGATCGGTTTTGGAGGTGCTTTTTTCGCCCTATTTATAGGCTCTGTG